>JAIYBD010000074.1 GCA_027488715.1 Bacteroidota bacterium
ACCTGCCCTATGGAAGGTTTCGATTCGAAACGGATGAAAAAAATCTTGAATTTGCCCAGCAAAGCCGAAGTGAACATGATCATTTCCTGTGGGAAACGATTGCCCGAAGGAGTGTATGGAGAACGTTTCCGCATCCCCATCGAACAGGTGGTTTTTGAACGTTAATGTCCTAAAAATTTTCGAATATCGCCCAAAAGCAAGTAGCGATTAAACCCGTGAAAGTCATGTTGATCAATCACTTCAGCGCCCCAGCGCAAATAAAACGGTAGCATTTGATCGGTACACGTGGCTAACACGCATTCAAATCCCAAATCGAGTAGGGCAGGACCAACCTGTCCTTGTAAAAAATCTTTCTTTAAATTCACCGGTCCCCCAGATTCTTCTCGAGTTCTGAATAGCGATAAAATCTCAAAGGTTTTCGGAAGGCCATCAGGGCGCTTAAATTCAAAGTACCGGTACTGACTAAAATGCGTATCAGTATCCATCTCTCCAGCGAGGTAACCTAAAATTTTTCCTTGGTGTACCCAGGGAAAAATGAAGTCATCTTCCAACGGAGTTTTCAAATAAATTTGTTGGTCTTCATCATCGAATTTCCAAATTTCACGAAGTAAGGTTTGGGGTAAATGAGAAAAGGCATGAAAAAATTCATGGCCGAAGTGCTCCCAAATTTCAGGAGTTTGATGAGGGCAAATCAGGCTACCCGGTTTCCAATCAATGAGTTCCATGAGCTTTGGTTATCCAAGTTTTATTGCCCAACTCGGGGAAAATGACTTTGGGAACGTGATCTTTCGCCAATTCCGGGGAAACAGATTCGAAAGCCATGATCAGTATTTCATCACCTTTATGGAAAAAATGCGCCGATGGTCCGTTTAAACAAATCACCCCAGATCCTCGTTCGCCTTTCAAAACATACGTTTCTAAACGATGTCCTTCCCGCATATTGGTTACCAACACTTTTTCAAAAGCATGAATTCCAGCGGCATCCATGAGGTTTTCATCGATGGTGATGCTTCCAAAATATTCCAATTGGGCTTCGGTAACGGTAGCTCGGTGGATTTTGGATTTCAAAAGATGAACAAATCGTTCCATGAGGCGAAAATAATGGGGAAACAGAATTCGTAAAAAACAAAAAATCCCGCAGAAGCGGGATTTTTTTCGTGGTGATGGACGGAATCGAACCGCCGACACAAGGATTTTCAGTCCTTTGCTCTACCGACTGAGCTACATCACCAACGTTTGGGACTGCAAAAATAGAACATCCCTCCTTATTTCCAAATCTTCCAGAAAAAAAATCTTTGTTTTTTTCCGTTTCCCAAAACATTCCCCGTTTTGCGTGTTCTTGATTCGAGATTCCTCTGTTAATTTGCACCTTGAAATAGAAAACCCATGATGTCCATCATAGCCTTTGTACTACTTTCAGCTGCAGCGATTTATTTCTTTGCCAAAAGAATTGTCGCCGTTCGCCGAAACATCTTTTTAGGTCGAAAAGAAACCATCAACGACCGCAGCTCCGAACGTTGGGCGCAAATGACCCGCGTGGCCTTGGGCCAATCGAAAATGGTGGTGCGCCCCGTAGCAGGGTTCTTCCACATCCTCATTTATGTGGGATTCGTACTCATTAATTTGGAGGTACTCGAAATATTTATCGACGGAGTTTCCAACAATCACCGCATCTTCGCTCCTTACCTCGGCGCATTCTACGATGTTCTCATTTCATTTTTCGAATTGTTGGCCCTCGGCGTTATCATCGCTTGCATCGTTTTCTTAGCGCGCCGTTGGGGTGGACTGAAGCGATTCAAAGGCATCGAGATGCAAGGTTTCCCCACCCGTGATGCTTCCATCATCCTCATCGTTGAGATTGTTTTGATGAAAGCCCTTTTCATCATGGATGCGGCCGATATGAAACTTTCCCATGGCGAACATTCCTTTTTGGTGAGTTCGTGGTTGAGTTTCTGGACCGAGTGGTTTACTCCAGCACAATTGGAAACCATTTCTCACACCGCTTGGTGGTTCCATTTGGTTGGAATTTTTGCATTTTTGAACTACGTCCCTTACTCCAAACACTTCCACATCTTCATGGCTTTCCCCAATACATGGTACGGTTCTTTGGATCCTGCCGGGAAATTGAATAACATGGAATCGGTGAAAAGCGAAGTAAAAATGATGATGGATCCCAACGCAAATCCGTACGCCGCCCCCGCTTCCGATGCTCCTCTGGCTCGTTTGGGCGCCAAAGACGTAGCCGATTTGTCGTGGAAATCCTTGATGGATGCGTACACCTGCACCGAGTGCGGACGTTGTACCTCCGTTTGTCCGGCCAATCAAACCGGCAAGAAATTGAGTCCGCGAAAAATCATGATGGACACTCGCGATCGTTTGGAAGAAGTTGGAAAGAACATCGACCAACACGGGATGGAGTTTCAGGATGGAAAATCGTTGTTGGGCGATTACATTTCGGTGGAAGAAATTCGAGCCTGCACCACCTGCAACGCCTGCGTGGAAGCATGTCCAGTGCTCATCAACCCTGTGGACATCATTGTTGATTTGCGTCGCTACCTTACCTTAGAAGAATCAAATATCCCTGTAGAGTGGGGGATGATGAATACCAACATTCAAAACAACGGGGCTCCTTGGAAGTTTCCCGCTTCCGATCGTGGAAATTGGGCTCAAAATAACGGATAATCGCATGACACCAAACATTACTACCATGGCCGAAATGGCCGCCAAAGGAGAAAAACCAGAGATTTTATTTTGGGTGGGTTGCGCCGGAAGTTTTGACGAGCGAGCGCAGCGAGTGAGCAAGGCTTTCGCTCAAATTTTAAACGATTGCGGCATTTCCTTCGCCATTTTGGGATCGGAAGAAAGCTGTACGGGCGATCCTGCCAAACGTGCTGGCGATGAAATGACTTTTCAGATGCAGGCCATGATGAACATTCAGGTCTTGGATGCCTACGAAGTGAAGAAAATTGTAACAGCGTGTCCGCATTGCTTCAATACCCTCAAAAACGAGTATCCCGATTTGGGCGGTAACTACGAGGTGATTCACCACAGTACTTTGTTGCAGCAATTGATCAACGAAGGCCGCATCAAATTGAAGGATGGAGGAGCGTTCAAAGGAAAGAAGATTACCTTTCACGACAGTTGTTACCTAGGCCGCGCGAACGGAATCTACGAAGCTCCGCGGGCCGTGTTGGAAGCGCTGGATGCCGATTTGTTCGAAATGAAGCGCGCCAAGAAAAACGGATTGTGTTGCGGGGCCGGTGGCGCGCAAATGTTCAAGGAAGCCGAAGCAGGAGATTTGGAAATTAACCACGAACGCATGGAAGACGTGATGGAAATCCAACCCGACGTGGTTGCGGTGGCTTGTCCGTTCTGCATGACGATGTTGCGCGACGGAGTGAAGCAAAAAGAGCAGGAAAGCACTATTGAAGTACTGGATTTAGCCGAGTTGGTGGTGCGACAGAACGGGTGATTACTCCGTTTTTTTCCTACTCTTCCAATTGATGACTTATTTCCATTCTCCGGTGAAGAATTCGAATAATTTCAATGAATCCATCTTCGCCTTTTCTTCCTATGATAAAATGCGATTTAACTCTAAATAGGCGGTATCCCATTCTGTTATGATTCAATTCCGTACCACTTTCAAAATATTGAGTCATTCGCTCAATCTCCTGCATAATTAATCGATAATAAGCGTCAGCTTGCTGCAGCGACCAGCGTTCTAGGGTGTATTGAAAAATGTTTTCGATGTCATTCAATGCAACAGAACTAATTCGATAATTCCCTTTCATTGGAATTTTTTGTGAAGACTTTTCAAATGAGCCTCAGGATCAAAATTGGAAATCATTTCACCTTGTTCCCCTTTTTCAATGGCTTCTTTTAAAAGCTTTATCTTTTGTCCTTCCAATTCCAGCAACCTTAAGGCAGACCGAATTACTTCGCTAGCGGATTGATAACGTCCCGTTGAAATTTCTTCTTGAATAAAACTCTCGAAGTGATCGCCCAAAAGGACGGAAGTATTTTTTGCCATCTTGGTAATTTTTGTCAAATATACCAAGAATTGGTATAGCTCCAAAGGTAGAAGATTTTTTTTTAACGGTAGCAGCGGGCTTTATAACCCCTAAAGTAATACCATGTAGCTGTAGATGCGCCAATATCATTAGGAAAAATCAATTTATATGTTGGAGTTCCTGAACTGTTTCCAGCGAAAGTTTTTGTTAGAAACGGGGTCTGGTTTTTGTTGAAAACAAAACCACTTTGCCATGTATCAATTAGTTCGTCCCAACTCCCCATCCTCCAATCATTAAATCCTCCTTCCGTTAAAGTGTCGCAAAACTGTATCGCCTCGGTTAAAGTTAAAACGGTATCCGAAGGACTTGAGATGTAGTGTTGTTCTTTGGGTGGATTTAAAACGGTTCCGGCAACGTTAGCATAAGAAGCTTGCATAGCAAAAGGTACGGAAACCAGCTGTGAGGTGAGTAAATGCAAATAATTTCCAGAAGCATTGGTGTCCACCTCCACTTTCAAAAATTTATCGCGCTGGTTTCCCCAAGGCAAATAGGCTAGTGAACCAAATACGGGGGATCCACCACCAATTTGCAAGGTAAAATATCCGGAAGAGTCGGTGGTGGTTTGGTGATTTTCTTGGAACAAGGGCAAACCTTGGGCGGAACTATCGAGTATGCTGGTTCGAAAATTCATGGTGCGATTTACGTATGCTTTACCGCTTCCATCTTTCACCACAGCTTGGTAATTGAATTTGGTAGGTTGCGCCTGCAAACCCATCCAAAAGAACAAACCGAATAATAAAAAGAGTGATTTCATTTTTTTTTCGGTAAAAATAATGGAATCAAAGAGTGTTGCCAAATCAAATTTAAATAGACATTGTTCCCTATCCCCCCAACTCACAAAACTCCTGTTCACCAAACCACTTTTTTCGGTTTCGGGCGACCCAACGGTAAATCACATTTCTGAAAAAACGTGGGAAGATCCATCCCAACCGCAGCCAAAACCACTTCCATCCCAAATAGGGAACCACCTTCAATGCCGCATCCGATTCCGTAAAATACCGGCGACCGTCCCAAAAAAGAACCGAGTCTACCGCCGGTTTTGGGATGTCCCCTTGTTGGAAAAAATCTTGAGCCATTTTGCCCTGAAGGGCTTGTACATCGATCTTCCCTTGGGTTTGGGTTTTGATCCAACGGCCCAAGCGGCTGCACATCACACATTCCCCATCCAAAAAAAGAATGGGGCGGTTCATCATACTCTTACGTCGTAATTGATCACCAAATCGTTACTCGCTGGTACCGCACAACAAGTTAAACAAGCTCCTGCCTCAATTTCCGACATCGAAAGGGATTCCTGTTGATCGGAAATTTTCATGCTGCCTTTTTCTTTGGTGGCGCGGCACATCCCACAAATACCCATCTGGCAAGCGTACGGCAAATCCAATCCGGAATCGATGCACGCATCCAAAATAAACTGACCAGGAGTTACCCGAATTTGGTGGGTTTGCCCTTCGAAAATGATGGTCACGTCCGTCGGTTCATCGGGATTGAAGGAAGCGGTCGCTTCAACCTCAACATCCATGTCTTTTGGATCGGAATAAAAACTTTCTTTGTGGATGTTTTCCGAAGAAACACCCAAATTTCGAATGGCTTGGATTCCTCCATCCATCATCGCCTGAGGTCCGCAGAGGTAGTAGTTGGCGCCAAGGTTCTCCGAAATTCCCAAAAATTCGAAAACATTTCCCAAGAACTCGGGCGTTAAGCGGGTAGCTACCCCATCCCAACCTTCTTGGGGTCGGCTCAAAACGTGAAGAACCGTGAGGCGATCGGAATGTTGAGCCGCCAAAGCGTCCAGCTCTGATTTGAAAATGATCGTGTTTTGGTGGGTATTGCCGTAAATCAACGTAATCGGTCCGCCCGTTCCCAACAAAGCCGTTTTGATCATCGACAAAACGGGAGTGATTCCACTTCCAGCAGCAATGAAAACCAAGGGTGGATAGGTTGATAACTGAGAATTGAGGGTGAATCCGCCGTACGGCTTCATCACTTCTAAAACGGCACCTTTTTCAGCGTAACCGTTGAGGAAGTTCGACATCAAACCACCATCTACACGTTTTACGCAAACACCCAAACGAGGAAGCTCGGAGGGAGCGGTGCAAATGGAATAGCTACGGCGAACTGATTTTCCATCGATGGGAATATTAAACGTGAGAAATTGACCAGGTTGAAAGTCGGCAATTTGCTCGGATGAGGGTTCAAAATAGATAGCAATGGAATCGGATGTGGTTTTTACCACTTCAACGATAGGAAGTTGCAAGGAATCTGACATATGGGGTTAACCTGAAAATTCAAAAAATGTTTGCAAAGATAATCAACCAAATCGATGGCCTACCCAGAAGAATCGCCGGCTAACGAATTCGGAATTGGTGAAAACTCCGTTGCCGGCTGGATTTCCTCCCGTGAGGTGAAAATCGGAAAAGGCTGCATTTTGATTCACGTAAACGCCACCGTGGTAATTGAAGCAAACCTGCACGCCTACTGTTTCCATGGTTTCGGCTACGGTTTGCATGACCGATTCATCGGTGGAGTAGCATCCGCAGCTGATCATGCCGTGTTGTTTTGCCAATCCTGCCGCCGTTTTCAACGCCGAGTCGAAGCCGTTGGTTTCTACCAAAAACACAATGGGCCCAAACCACTCTTTGGAAATCAGTGGTAAATGTTGGGTGGTTGTGCCCAACAGAGTAGGGGAGGTGAGAACGGCTTCCGGGAATTCTTCATTTTGGGCTGCCGGAATTTCAGGCCAACGGGTTACTCCTGGTTGAATTTGCGCTTCCGCTCTTTTTCTTAGCAATTGATCGTTGCCCAAAGCGCAACTCGCGCTGCTTCCAATTTTGGGATGCGATAACAAACCCGAAATGGCCGCATGCAAATCATCTCCAAATTGCTGCATCGATTTTAATCCCTCCGATGTTTCTATTCCTTGTTGAGGAATGAAAAAGTTCTGTGGAGAAGTGCACATTTGTCCGCTGTACAAGGTCACCGCAAAAGCAAGGTTTTGAATCATGCCCGCGTAATCGTTGGTGCTGTGAATCAAAACCGAATTCACTCCTGTTTTTTCGGTAAAAACCACTTGATTGCTTAAGATGGATTGCGCTTCGATCCAATTTCCAAATCCGGAATTTCCGGTATAATCCACCAACCGAACATCGGGGTGTTCTACCAAATCTCGGGTGATGGGAAACGTTTGGGTGTCGCAAGCCAGCTGAACAGTGAGCGGATTGGCTCCTGCTTCTTGCAAAGTTTTCTGAAGGATGCTCACGTAAATGGCGATGGGAAGGACGGCTTTGGGATGTGGTTTCACCAAAACGGGGTTACCGCAAAGGAGATTGGCAAAAATTCCGGGAAGACTATTCCAGGTAGGGAAGGTGGAACAGCCGATCACCAGTCCCACGCCTCGAGGAATGGCTTTGAATTTTTTGTTAATGGAAAGCGTGGTTTTCGATTGTGGCTTTTCCCAGTTTACCGATTCAGGATAGCGATTCAATTGCTCGTAACCCACAGCCAAAACTTCCAATGCGCGATCGGCCGCATGCGGACCCGATGCTTGAAAAGCCATCATGAGCGATTGGCCGGTGGTGTGCATGGTGGC
>JAIYBD010000145.1 GCA_027488715.1 Bacteroidota bacterium
CATTCTCTAAATCATCCGGGCCAAGATTCTCTTTTTCCTTCAGACTTTTCTCGCCGTCGATGGGTGCATTCAACACTCTTCCAAGTGAAATTCCGGGTTTGCTTGGAACGAGATCGGAAATGGATCTAGATTCGGGAAGCGGCAAATCGAGCACGCGGGCAACGTCTTGGATTGACATTTTTGCCGCCATCGTACTATAGGTAACAATTTGTGCCACTTGCTGTTTGCCGTATTTGTCTACCACGTAATCGATCACTTTCTGTCGTCCTTCATCGTCGAAATCGGTATCGATATCGGGCATGGAATAACGCTCGGGATTGAGGAAACGCTCGAACAGTAAATCATATTTGATGGGATCGATGTTGGTAATTCCGATGCAATAAGCCACAGCAGAACCCGCTGCCGATCCACGTCCGGGGCCTACCATCACTCCCAAATCACGACCGGCTCGAATGAAATCGGAAACGATGAGGAAATAGCCAGCGAACCCCATCGTTTTGATGGTAAACAACTCAAAATCCAAGCGTTCTTGAACTTCAGGAGAAATTTCACCGTATCTTTTTTTAGCTCCTTCCAATGTGAGGTGCTTGAGGTATTCCCACTGATTCAAAACATCTGCGGCAATTTTTTTTCCGTGAATTTCTTCTTCTTTTTGATGGATTTTAAATTCCTGAGGAAGCGGGAAGTTAGGAAGAAGAATATCTCGTTTTAAATCCAAGTGATCAACCTTTCCTACAATTTCGTTCGTATTATCGATGGATTGCGGAATATCGGCGAAAAGAGTTGACATTTCCTGGGTGGTTTTCAGGTAGAATTGATCGTTGTAGAAGGCAAAACGAGTTCCCCGAATATTGCTTTCATCGTCGGAAAACTCTTTGTTGGTCGGCGTCGATTTTTTCTCTCCGGTATTGAGGCACAACAAAATATCGTGGGCGTTCCAATCTTTTTGATCCACATAATGGGAATCGTTGGAAGCGATGATTTTCACGTTGTATTTTTTGGCAAATTTGAGCAATACTTCATTCACGATGTTTTGTTCGGGGATGTCGTGCCGTTGTAACTCCACGTAATAATCTTCCCCGAATAAATCCAACCACCATTTGAATTCCTTTTCACCTTCGGCTTCTCCTTTTTGCAAGATGGCTTTGGGAACAGAGGCTCCGATGCAACACGTGGTAGCGATCAACCCTTCATGGTATTTCAGTACTAATTCTTTGTCAATGCGTGGGTACTTAGAGTACATCCCTTCGATAAATCCAAGGGAACACAATTTGATCAAATTTTGATACCCGGTTTCATTCTTGGCAAGAAAAAGCTGATGAAATCGACGATCACGGTCGTCTTTTGAAAATTGTTTCCGGTGGCGATCGGCTACCAGGTAGAATTCACAACCGACGATGGGCTTTACGTTGTGCTTGGCGGCTTCCGCTACAAATTTGAAAGCGCCGAACATGTTTCCGTGGTCGGTCATCGCCAAAGCAGGCATTTGATCGGCGGCAGCTTTTTTATAAAGTGCCGAAATGGAAGCTGCGCCGTCGAGTAACGAAAACTGCGTATGAACGTGAAGATGTGAAAACTGCATTTGATGGTGATTTTGAAAGATTTTTCTAAGGAAGAACCGATTAGCTAAGCTATTCATCCTTGGTTCAGTATTCAACGGTTGTTGAAAACTATTCCCTCGCATTTTGACTCATTTTATGGAATTGCATTTCCAATTTTCCACAATCACATCACAAACCTTTTTTCCTCAAAAAAGTTAATTACTTTTGATTTGATTACTTAACAAAAGTCATCTTCAAAAAAACTCATCCATTCACCAAATGACGCATTTTAAGTCATTTATCAATTTTTTAATTCAATAACTGGTTCATCGCCATGGAAAAAATAAACAAAATTGTAAAAACCCTTACAGAAGACGAGTACCGCATTCTGGAAGAACAAGTGTCGTCCAATAATGCTGACAAGTCCCTGCAACTCCTCCGATTTTCGCGGGAAAACAATTTAAGTGATAAAGAGTGCATTAAGGAGTTGGAAATCAAACCCAATGCATTCTACACCCTTAAATCTCGTTTGGGTCAGAAAATTTACAACTTCCTCGTTTCGAAAATGGAAGCTCCAAAATTGGACTTGATCAAAAAAGTAGCTTTTGCCGGGGAGTTGATGTTTACCGCCGAAAAAGAAGTGGTGAGCGCTACCTTGAAGCGATTGGAAAAACAATTAGCCGATTACGATTTGCCCTATGAGTTAACCAAGATTTATCAAAACTTGAAAAAGGTTTACGTGAATCACCCCGACCAGTTTTACAACTATTCGCAATTGTATAACAAGCACGTAGCCTTTACATTGGCCTTGGATCGAGCGGAAGAAATGGTGGGGCAGTATTTCAACTTGTACGGCCAATACTACTTCTCTAGGGAAGATAGTGAACTCATTCAAATCAACATCATCCACATGGAATTGAATTCGATGTGTGACTTGTACGAATCTCACCGTTTATACATTTATGGGTCATTGGTGAAGGTCTTTTCCATCCTATTTATTCCCAACAAATTCGACAAACCCACGGGAAGCATGGGAGACATCGAGGATATTTTTGAAGAGGTGGATGCCATTTTCTTGAAGTACGAAAACGATCCGTTTTATTTCCAGCTTTCCAAGTGTTTCGATTACCTAAAGTTGGAGTATTATCACCGATTGAACCTTGGTAAAAAGGAATGGGAATATTACGAAATCTTAGAACCTTCCATGGGAGATTTTCTGAAGTTTCTGAATTATTACCTCTTCACTCCCCGCCTGTTGTTCACGAAATTGGAAATGTACCGGGAGGCGGGAAAATTGGAAAAACTAGTTGATGAAAACGAATCCTTTCTGGCAGACCTCAACGCCGACAAAAAAGACACCTATTTGTACGTGGTGACGAAAATTTACGAATCCATTTCGCTCATGTATGATCAAAAGGTGGAAGATGCCATTCGTTGTTTGAATAATTTGAGGTACGATGTTACCCTTCGTCATTTTCCTCACGTGGAAATGGAAGTTAAGCTTTTAACCGCATGTGGTTATGCCATGGTTAACGAGGGGGATTTGTGCACCACGTTGATTAAAAGTATTCAACGACAAATTCGAAATTCGGAGGAGGAAATGGATGGGGCTGATTATGAAGACGCACGGATCATGCTAAAAATCCTTACGAAAATGGTCAATTTTAGGGAAAATAAACAAGTGGATAAGGTAGAACAATTGATCGAACGATTCATTCGTAATAACAAAGGAGAAAAAGCAGTGATTCCCTATTTCGACACTCAACTTTTATTGAAGTACTATTAATTGAAACACGATTACGAAAAAAGGGGGCGAAATTCGCCCCCTTTTTTCGTAATCATTACTTACTTATTGTTTAATCCATTTCATATCACCCAACACTTGGTTTTTGTTGGAAACTCGAATGAAATAAATTCCATTGCTGAGTTCGGAAGCCTGAATGGAATGAATATTTTCAGTTACGTTTTTCACGCTCTTTACAACCCGACCGAAAGCATCCAAAATTTGAATGTCCATGGTGGAAACGCTGGAATTCTTTTCAATCCAGAAGTTGCCGTTGGAAGGATTGGGATACATTTTTATTCCGGCTTGGGCGAGTTCATGAGCACCTTGAACAGATCCTGAAATGCAGGTCGTATCGTTGTTCACGTTCTGATCATTGGCCATTTCAATCCAAACGCATAAATTTCCAGTTCTACCGTTGGTGGATGACAAACGTGTGGTAAAGTTGTAAATGATGGAGTCACCGGGATTGATCACTTGGCTAAAATTTTCACTGATCACAGGACCAGAACCCATTTTAAACTTAATGGTTCCGCGAACGGAAGGTTCTGGACTTGGATTTTTCACCTTGATGGTGACGTTGGTTGGAGTGCTAGTAAGTACGAATCCAGGAGTAGGCGAAAGCACCTGAGGAACAGCCAAATCACGACGGTAAATTTTTGTTGCCTCAATTCCCATCAAGAAGTCCTCATAATTTTTTTCGCGGTAAGGAGCCCAAATACCACCTAATACTTCCAAAGAACGACGTGAAATAGGACCTGTTGTATCTCTGGCGAGTGTAATGTTGGTTCCGTTCATTTCCCACAATAGGTAAACGCCACCATCATTCACGATCAAATTTTGGTTAGCACAGGGAACAGTGTTGTAAGAATTGGGAGAAATGCTAGCTGCTGAAACTAGTACAGAATCAAGCAGAGTTCCAGGGCCACCATTGGGTCCATTATCGTCATAAATTTTTGCGTAGAAATCTGCATTGCCCGTATTGGACTGGATGAAGAATTTGGAATTGGTAATTTTTACTGGATATACAGGAGGTTGAATGTAAACGGCAATTCCGCCGCCGCCGCCGTTCCAACTCAAACCAGCACCATCGGGAATACCGTCGGAGTAGTCTAAATTCATGGCCACCGTGGTATCAACAGAAATAATTTTGATGTCATTGGTATTGTTATCCGGAACTAAATCAGTTGTGGTGATGGTGGAGGTGGTCCACATCTTGTAAATTCCAGGTTGGGTTAAATTCAAGGAATTTGGAAAATTCACATTGACATCCATTCCTGGGGTGAGTGATGGTGTAACAACGGAAGAGTTCAATGCTAAACCGTTAAATGGATCAACGACATTCAAGGCCGTGGTAATGTTGGTCAAAGCCACGTTGCCATAATTTTTAATGTTGGCCTGCATCGGCACATTGGCACTTCCTAATCCTTTAAATATTCCATGATTATTGTTGTTGTTATTCCACTGAACTCCTACATCGGAAACCTGGTAGGTTACAACTGCTGGATAGTTGTAAACCACGGAGTAATTGGTATCTGGGTAAGTATCGTAGCTATGGGCCAATCCTAAATTGCCCACGTTATTCTCAATTCCAATGACTAACGAACGGGAACCTGATGCGATGGTTGGTTGGTTATTCAGAGACTTATAATTGAAGGTGATTTGTTTGGTGGCCTTATTAAGGATAATTTGGTAGCTCACCGAACCAACATATCCGGGTGCTGCTTGGCGCCAGAAAGGCACATTCACCCAAGAAATACAAATGGTATCACCTCGATCGTAGCGGTAGCAACGACCTGGATTTCCGGCTCCACCGAAATTCAAATCGGAAACAAATCCGCCGATCCAATCGTTGGCGCCTGTTGGGCTTGGAACTACGCCGGGAAACAAAGACGCCAACTGTCCATTTCCATTGAAAATGATGTAACCATTGGAACCGATCCAGAAACGCTCTGGATTGTACCAGTAGTACTGAAAACCAGTCATGGAAAATGGCCCTACGACATTATCATCGCCTAATCCTGTAACGGGAGTACCAATGGTGGAAATATCAAACCAACTGTAGGTTGGGCCTTGTGGATCGCGGTTATCGCGCCAGGTGTAGCCGTAACCATCGGGACCGCCGGAACCATTGGATTGGGCATAAATTGCAACGCTACCAAGCGCAGCAAACAAAAAGAGTAAAATTTTTTTCATGACGAAATTTTGGTTGTTTCGCCAAGATAAATATTATTCGTTAAAAACCAAGGCGTCATGCAAATCTTGCAATAGATTTTGAAGCTCGATCAGTTCTTTTTTTACTTGAGTTTTGGGTAGAATTTCTGTTTCAAGGTTCAACTTTTCTTGATCGGTACATTGATCGGTCAGGTATTCAAGCCAAAGGGATGGGTAATGTTCTTGCATGCGTTTTTCTTTTTAAACGCACCAATTTTTCATTTATTGCCATCGTAGTATTTTTTCATGTTCATCACCGCATACCTCATTCTTCCCAAGGCGGTATTAACGGAAATATCACATTTTTCAGCAATTTCTTTGAAGGATAGTTGATGGTAAATGCGGTAAAAAACCACTTGTTTTTGATCTTCGGGTAGGCGCTTAAAGCATGCCAAAGCTCGGTTTAATTTTTCTTGATGCGCTAATTGATCCTCCCGGGTTCCATCGATGGAAGGAATAAAATCGAAAATATCTTGATCAAATGAGGTAGAAATTGATTTTTTATTCTTCCCTCTTCGGGTTAAATCGGTGCAATGATTTCGGGTAACTTGCAAAATCCAAGCTCTGGCTTTTCCTCCTTCCAAATAAAATCCACGGGATTGGGCCGATTGAATTTTTAAAAATACATCTTGAAACACGTCTTCAGCCTCTTCACGATCCTTTAAAAAAGAAACGGCAATGGCAATAACTTTAGAACGAACAGCAAAAAGTTCAGCTGTAAGGGGCGTAGTTGAAACTTCGCAACCTAACGCGGGGGAAATGATCGTTTTCATGATGGTACATTTTAGCCGCGTAGTTTTGTTTCATAGGTTGGGATTTGTTGTTTTAACGAAAGAAGTAAAAAATAATTGCATTGTCAACAAAAAAATAAAAATTTTCAATCCTGCTTTTTCACTGCTGATAAAATCTGAGATAAATTACCTTGATTTTCAACAACTTCAATCGTTCCATTTCCTGAAATTTTTATCAACTTGGAACAAACTTCTAAGGTGGATGGACGGTGTGCAATGATGAGCATGGTACAAGTTCCTTTCAATTCGTGAATGGTCGTTTGAACCATTTTTTCTGATTCATGATCCAAGGCCGAAGTCGCCTCATCAAAAATGAGTAAGGCTGGTTTTTTGATGAGTGCCCGAGCAATCGCGATGCGTTGCTTTTGTCCACCAGAAAGCTTGGCTCCTTTTTCTCCAATCATGGTTTCAAGTCCATCGGGCAACGTTTCCACAAATTCCATCACGTGGGCTCGATTTGCTGCATCAAGAATTTCCTCGCGGGAACATCCGGGTTTACCATAAGCGATGTTTTCAGAAATGGTTCCGTGGAATAACAATACTTCTTGGGGAACGATCGCGATGGAACGACGTAAATCAATCAAAGGAATATCTTGAAAATTCACCCCATTCCACGAAATACTACCCGAATTGATTTCGAAAAAACGAAGCAACAGTTGCGCCAGGGTTGACTTCCCTGCCCCACTCTTTCCGACGACCCCGTACATTTCTTGAGGGAGTAATTCCAGGTGAATGTTTTTAAAAACCTGGTGACTTGTTCGAGTTGGATACGCGAAAGAAACATCTTCAAAAACGATTTTCCCTTCCGGTTGAAATCCGTTGCTCGGTTCTTTGATGTTTTCGCCGGGCTGACTCATCCACTCAAAAACCCGCTCAGAAGCGCCGATGGCGCGTTGAAAATCGGAAATCAAGGTAGAAAGGGAACCCATGCTCGCCCCCACCATGGCACTGTAAGTAATGAAACTGATGAGAGAACCCAGTGAAAGATTTCCTTTTTGGACCTCTAAGAATCCAAGAAAAATGATGCCGATGATCGCGCCAAACACCACGAGAATGATAAAGGAAGAAAACATGGCGCGAAAAAGTCCCCCCCGAATTCCGAAACGCACCACTTCAGAAAGGTTTTCGCGAAAACGCTTGATTTCGTACCACTCGTTTCCAAATGCTTTAACCGTGGTGATGTTTTGCATGGATTCATCCAAAACAGCTTGGCTATCGGCCATTTTTTGCTGGGCCTTTCTCGCCATCTTCCGAATAAAAATTCCAAAAAATATCGCCAAACCAATGAGCACAGGAAAAACGCCCAACATGATGAGGGTTAATTTCGTAGAGGTTTGAGTAAACAAAAAAATCACCCCGCCAATGATCACGAGAAACTGACGAATGAGTTCGGCGGAGGTAGTGGTAATCGTATCCTGAATGTAACTCAAGTCCAAGGTTACCCGACTGTTGAGTTCGCCCACTTTTTGATCTTGAAAAAACCGAATGGGTTGGGCGATGAGGTTTTCATACACCTTTGAGCGAATATCGTACAACACCTTTTCACCGATGCGAACAAAAAAGAGAACCCTGAAAAAAGAGAGAAATGCCTGAATACCGAAAACGGCAATGAGCCAACCCAACAAACCGTATAGGCCACCCAACCAAGGAGCGATGGGCTTCCCATTCACTAAATCGGTGAGTTTGCCGATGAACCACGGAAACATGAGCGAAAACCCACTTCCGACAATTAAAAACAACAAACCCGAAGCAAACAACCATCGATGAGGACGAAGATGTTGCAAAATCCATTTGAGTTGTTTGAGCGATTGGAGGGAAATTTTTGCTCGTTGTCCCTCTTGCGTCAGAGGAGCACCGCTGTTTAAACTGGGTCGTGCCATGGTGCAAAATTCGTGATAAATCGGCAATGAACGTTCAGGAAAAAGTCATGAAAATCAGTTTTTTTGGATGAAATAAATCCGTATTTTTGCGCAACAAAACTCAAGTACATGAAAGAATTTGGCATGAAGTCGGCTCAAGCATCCTTGATGGGAGCTGGAATTGCTACGGTTTCCGAGGCTCATTGGAATTTAACTCCTGCTCAATTGGTAGCAGAATCCATTAAAAATGGTGAAGGCGTTTTAACCGACACCGGCGCTTTGGCCGTTGATACCGGTAAATTCACAGGCCGTTCTCCCAAAGACCGATTCGTTGTTCGAGATGCAAAAACCGAAAACACGGTTTGGTGGGGAGATGTGAACATCGCTTTCGCTCCTGAGAAATTCGACGCTTTGCACCAAAAAGTTGCCGCTTACTTGTCCGATAAAAAGGTGTACGTTCGCGACAACTACGTTTGCGCTGATTCTGCTTACCGCTTGACGGTTCGAACCATTACCGAGTGGGCCTTCAGTAACCTTTTCGCCGATAACTTATTCAATCGTTTCGAGCGCAATCAATTGGAGGCGTTGGCTTCCACCGATTGGACCATCCTTTGCGCTCCTGGTTTCCACGCCAACCCTGAAGTTGACGGAACCCGCCAATCTAATTTCGCCATCATCAACTTCACCAAACAAATGGTGTTGATCGGTGGAACGGGATATACCGGAGAGATCAAGAAATCCATCTTCTCCATTTTGAATTACATCTTACCTGAAGAAAAGCAAACCCTTTCCATGCACTGTTCTGCGAACTTGGGCAAGGACGGCGACACTGCCATTTTCTTCGGACTTTCTGGAACCGGAAAAACTACGCTTTCTGCCGATCCTAACCGCAACTTGATTGGTGACGACGAGCACGGTTGGGGTGAGAATTCCATCTTTAACTTTGAAGGTGGTTGCTATGCGAAATGCGTGAACCTAACCGAAGAAAAAGAGCCTCAAATTTGGAAAGCCATTAAATTTGGAGCCATCGTAGAAAACACCAATTTCATTGCTGGAACTTCTACCGTAGATTTTGATAACATTGAAAAAACGGAAAACACCCGTGTTGCTTATCCCATTCACCACATCGACGGAGCGGTAATTCCTTCGGTTGGTGGAGTA
>JAIYBD010000069.1 GCA_027488715.1 Bacteroidota bacterium
GATGCAAAATTCTACGGCCGAATCAAAATCGTGATCGGTTGCAGCTTTATTGGGTTGAATGGGGGAGGGGTAACCCATGGTTTGAGCACGTTCCCTTTCTTTTTCCATGTAAGCCCCACGCACCAATTTTACCCCTAAAAAAATAGATTCCTTGGCGCATTGATCAAAAAGTTCCTTCAGGTAACTTAGTCGATCATGGCGGTAAAGTTGAACGGTATTGTACACCAAAGGTTTTTCCTTATTGTACTTTTTCATCATTTCCAGAGCTAACTGATCGATGGCCGGTTGAATCCAAGTTTCCTCCGCGTCGATCATGACCGGTTGATGAACCTTAAAGCCTTCTTCGCAAATCCAATTCACCCTGCGCACCACCTCATTCCATTCTTTTTCTTCATCTGGGGAGAGGGGTTTTTCAGAACTTACCTTTTCTAAAAGGGCAAATCGAGCAACTCCAGTAACCTTAAAAACTGCAAAAGGAATGCGAGAATCTCCATTGGCTTTGTGGATGGTGCGTACAATTTCTTCGGCTCCGGCATCAAAGGCGGCTTCACCTTCCATCCCTTCAACGGAATAGTCTAGAATGGTTCCCACTCCGTTTTCGGATAAGGATTGCACTGTTTTTTCGCAACGTTCAATATCTTCTCCACCTACAAATTGTTGGTACAAGGTGTTTCGAATGATTCCTTTGATGGGCAATTTAAGCTTCAAAGCCCAATTTGCTAAAGTACTTCCCGTATTAACCAATCCAGGATTCCCCATGGTTTTAAAAAGCCAAAAGGCTTTATTTAAGGAGGCATCATTTTTATGGGCAAAGGCAATTTGAGTGTTGGAGAAGTCTAACATTTCATGCGATTTTGCGCAAAGTTATTGTGGTGTGGATTTCCTTCCTAAATTTTTTACGGAAATAATATGACATTTTGTCACCGTGGGATTTTCTTGTTGTATTTTTGCGATGAATTCTAACGTTATGGCGAATCAATTTTCAGGAAATGTGTTTGAGAAAGTAACCGATGAAACCCGTCAAGGGGAAGTGTTACAAGGTATCGATCAGGGAAGTAAGAAGATGTATTTGGAAAGTTATGGCTGTCAAATGAATTTTTCTGACTCTGAAATTGTGGCTTCCATCATGGCTGAGAATGGATATTCATCCACCTCAAACCTGCAGGAAGCCGATGTGGTTTTCATCAATACGTGTTCCATTCGTGAAAATGCTGAACAAAAGGTTCGCGGCCGATTGGATGTTTTCCGAATGGCCAAAAAGCAAAAACCGGAAATGGTGATCGGTGTGTTAGGCTGTATGGCCGAACGCATGAAAGCCAAATTGTTGGATGAGGAAAAAGTGGTGGATTTGGTGATTGGCCCCGATGCCTACAAAGATTTACCAAACTTATTGGAGCAAGTTGAATCTGGACAAAAAGCCGTAAATGTTATTCTTTCTAGGGATGAAACGTATGCTGATGTGACTCCCGTTCGTTTGGGAGGAAATGGAGTTTTGGCTTTTGTAACCATCATGCGCGGGTGCGACAACATGTGCTCGTTTTGCGTGGTACCGTTCACCCGCGGACGTGAACGGAGCAGGGATGCTCACTCCATCGTTTCCGAGTGTCGCGATTTGTTTGAAAAGGGATATAAAGAAGTAACGCTTCTGGGCCAAAACGTTGATTCTTATCATTGGTCAAACGAAGAAGAAAACGTGAATTTTGCGCAACTTCTCGAGCGAGTAGCAATGATTAATCCTCTGTTGCGCGTTCGTTTTAGTACATCCCATCCGAAAGACATTACCGATGAGGTTTTGGAAACCATGGCGAAGTACGAAAATATTTGCAAATGCATACACTTACCTGTTCAATCGGGTTCTACGACGTGCCTTGAACGCATGAATCGAACCTATTCTAGAGAATGGTACATGAATCGCGTTGATGCGATTCGAAGAATTATTCCTGAATGCGCCATTACCTCCGATGTAATCGCTGGTTTTTGCGGAGAAACGGAAGAAGAACACGCTGATACGCTTTCTATGATGGATTTCGTGAAGTACGACATGTCGTACATGTTCAAATACAGCGAGCGTCCAGGAACTTTTGCGGCTCGAAAGTATACCGATGATATTGCCGAGGAGGTGAAGAGCCGCCGTCTGGATGAAATCATCGCTAAGCAAAGTGGGCACGCTTTGGAAAGAAACAAAGAAGCCATTGGATTTGCCCAGAAAGTTTTGGTTGAAGGATTCGCTAAGAAAGGAAACCACCAACAGTGTGGTAGAAATACCCAAAACAAAATGGTGGTTTTTCCAACTCAAGAAAACGTTCAACCGGGAGATTATGTGATGGTTAACATTGATGATTGTTCTCAAGCTACTCTTTTCGGTTCGTTCATTGAGAAATTATGAGCCCACAAGAACTTCAAACCTTAAAAAATAAATTTGGAATCATCGGCGATGCACCCCGATTGAATCGTGCCATTACCGTGGCAGCTCAAGTCGCATCAACCGAATTATCCGTTTTAATTTTAGGGGAGAGTGGCGTCGGAAAAGAGGTCTTTTCAAAAATTATTCATCAACTCAGTCCACGCAAGCACAACAAATTTATCGCCGTTAACTGCGGTGCCATTCCGGAAGGAACCATCGATTCCGAATTGTTCGGACATGAAAAGGGATCTTTCACGGGAGCCATGGAAAGCAGAAAAGGATATTTCGAGGAAGTAGACGGTGGGACCATTTTTTTGGATGAAGTAGGGGAGTTGCCCACCGGTACTCAAGCGCGTCTTTTGCGGGTTCTTGAAACCGGTGAATACATTCGCGTGGGTTCTTCCAAAGTCCAAAAAACAAATGTTCGTGTTATTGCAGCCACCAACGTAAATCTACATGGAGCTATCGAAAAAGGAAAATTTCGGGAAGATTTGTATTACCGACTCAATACCGTTCCCATTGAAATTCCTCCCTTGAGGGAACGCGCCGATGATGTTCCTTTGTTGTTTCGAAAGTTTTCCGTCGATTTCAGCGAAAAGTATGGGATTGCTCCCGTTCGTCTCGATGAAGCAGCCCAAGAAATATTAAAACGTTTCTCCTGGCCCGGAAATATCCGACAGTTAAGAAACATAGCCGAACAGGTCAATGTCCTAGAAAAAAATAGGTTCATTCAAGGTGATGAACTTCTTAACTATTTGCCTGATCATGCCCCCAAATCCATGCCGGTTATCTTTGATCAAAATAATCCAAATGATCTCTCCGAGCGTGAAATTCTTTATAAGTTACTTTTTGAAATGAAGCGTGATATCACCGAGTTGAAAAAAGTTGTTGGAAGTTATCAAACCAATCCCAACGCGGTCGACCATTCCGATTTGAACATCATGCCAGATTCCATCAGTCCGACCGAGTCATCAACTTGGATTCCAACTTCGACTTCGGGTACCATTCTGATTTCAGAAAATATGCCGATTCGAAAAGAACATCGGGGAGCCCAAGTGGAAGACATTGAAGAGAATTTATCCTTGATGGAAGTGGAGAAGCGGATGATTGAAAAATCGCTTCAAAAGCACCGGGGACGTAGAAAAAATGCTGCATTGGAGTTGGGAATATCCGAGCGAACCCTCTACCGAAAAATTAAGGAGTATGGTTTGGAAGATTAATTGGTTTGGATTTTTCTTTTTTGTTCTTGCAGGATGTAAAGTAAATTATTCATTCACGGGAGCAAGTGTTGATCCCTCCATCAAAACCGTTTCCATTACCCAATTTGAAAATAAAGCACCGTTGGCTTCTCCCACACTTAGCCCTTTGCTTACGGAAAAACTTCGAGATAAGTTCGTTAGTCAAACATCAATTCGGGTGATTAATAGTGAAGATGCTGCTGATATTGGATACAAAGGAAGCATTGTTGGGTATGAAGTAGCGCCGGCCGGATTTTCTGGAAATGATCAGTCTGCGGCGCTAAATCGACTAAGCATCACCATTGAAGTGACCTATTTCGATAAAAAAGATCTTAAAAATTCGTGGCAACAACGATTTGTTCGGTATGCCGATTTTTCAGGTTCGGTGCCCCTTGGTTCTGTAGAGGCTACTTTGGTGAATGATATTTCAAAACAACTCGCCGAAGATTTATTCAACAAATCTTTCGTAAATTGGTAGCATGAATCAAAAGCAACTTGTCAATCTTTGGAGCGGCAACCTGGATTATCTTCGGGGTGTAGAATCCAAAGATTTGGAAGAACTTGTTCGCGATTACCCTTGGTTTACGGGAGCCCGTTGGGCTTGGTTGGGTAAATTAAAACTCGAGCATGATCATCGCTATTTGGATGTTTTGCGTGATTCTGCTCCTTATTTTTCCGATCGATCTTCCTTGAAAAAATTTCTTCAGAACATGGAGGAGTCTCCTTTGGTTGAAGAAGAAAAGCAAAAGGTAAAAAAACAAATTTCTCAAGTTGCGAGTACCATTGAACTCATCCAAAATCAGTTGGTATTGGAGCAAAAGAAAGAGGAAAAGATTATTCAAGTCGTACCTCAGGAAGAAATTTTAGAAAAAGAAGTTCATCTTCCAATAACGTTAGATTTCACCGAAAAAAGGGAAGAACCAGTTTCAGAGGAACGACCGCTTTTTACGCTTTCTGACTTTCTGATTCGATACAATTCATCACCGGATAAGTCGGATGATTATCAAGTGAAAAAGCCGATTTTTGATCCCTTGGAGGCACAAATACTTGCTTCGGTTCCATATTTCCCTTTGCCCATTCAAGATGAAATTCCATCGGTTGTTGATATAGCTCCTGCATTGACTGAAGAAGAGATTTTTGAAGAACCGGTAAGCGATACTTTAGCTAGAATTTACGAAGCTCAAGGCCAATTTTTAATGGCTTTGGCCGTTTATGAAAAATTGAATTTGAAATTCCCCGAAAAAAGCATTTATTTTGCAAATCGAATGCAAGCCATTCAAGAAAAATTAAAGTTATGACAGGAATATTATTCTCGCTTATCATTTTGGTATGTATCCTTTTGGTTTTGGTTGTACTCATTCAAAAACCTAAGGGCGGTGGCCTAACAGCTTCCATGTCTGCTCCAAGTCAAATCATTGGTGTAGCTCGTTCTTCCGACGTTGTTGAAAAAATTACGTGGGGATTAGTCATTGCCCTTTTGGTTCTTTCCATTGGAATGAATTTGGGAATTGATCGTTCGGTGGTTGCCGCTGACGGTACTGAACAAACCACCACGACCAATTCAGAAGCGGCAGAAATGGCCAAAACTATGCCTGCTACTCAACAGCCAGCAGCTCCTGCACAACAGGCTGCTCCGGCTCCAGCTCCAGCACCAGCTCCGGCTCAGTAATTATCGTCGAATACATAGCAAAAAGCGCCTGATGGCGCTTTTTTTTCTGCCAAAAAAAACCTAGCGATGGCATTTTTGTCAGATTGAATTTACCTGAATTGTCAAAATTTCCAGATTCCAATGCTCTTCTCCTTATGGCATAAAGCTTGAAAGTGAAATAGCAGATTTAAAATCAATTTACATTATGTCAGTTAAAATCACTCCCATTGCTGATCGGGTTCTGGTAGAGCCCGCAGCGGCCGAACAAGTGACCAGCTCAGGTATTATCATTCCTGATACGGCTCAAGAAAAACCACAGCGCGGAACCGTTGTTTCTGTTGGTGCTGGTAAAAAAGATGAACCCATGACGACCAAGGTTGGAGATGTGGTTCTTTACGGCAAATACGCCGGAACAGAGTTGAAGTATGAAGGTAAAGATTACCTCATCATGCGTGAAAGTGATATTCTTGCAATCATTGGTTAATAAACAGAGATAAAAATGGCTAAAATTATTAAATTCGATACCGATGCGCGCGAAGGATTGCGCCGTGGTGTAAATGCTCTTGCCGATGCAGTGAAGGTTACGCTTGGTCCCAAAGGACGCAATGTGATCATCGATAAAAAGTTCGGTGCTCCACATGTTACCAAAGACGGTGTTACCGTTGCTAAAGAAGTAGAAATGAAAGATCCCGTGGAAAACATGGGCGCTCAATTGGTTAAGGACGTTGCTTCCAAAACAGCCGATATCGCAGGTGATGGAACAACAACAGCAACCGTTTTGGCTCAAGCTATTTTCAATGCTGGATTGAAAAACGTTGCTGCAGGTGCAAATCCCATGGATTTGAAGCGTGGTATCGATAAAGCGGTAGGGCAGGTGATTAAATCATTGAAATCTCAATCCATGGAAATGGGTGACGATTTTACTAAGATTGAGCAAATTGCTACAATTTCTGCGAATAACGACAAATTCATCGGCTCTTTGATCGCCGACGCCATGAAGCGGGTTACCAAAGAAGGTGTCATTACGGTTGAAGAAGCTAAATCAACCGATACTTACGTTGAAGTTGTGGAAGGTATGCAATTCGATCGTGGGTACCAATCGCCTTACTTTGTAACCAATGCCGATTCCATGGAAGCGGAAATGGACAATCCATACATCTTAATTTACGACAAAAAAATCAGTTCCATGAAAGAATTGCTTCCTGTATTGGAACAAGTGGTGCAAACCGGTCGTGGATTGATGATCATCTCTGAAGAAGTTGAAGGCGAGGCTTTGGCAACTTTGGTGGTGAATAAAATTCGTGGTTCTTTGAAAATCTGTGCAGTGAAAGCTCCAGGATTCGGAGATCGTCGTAAAGCCATGTTGGAAGATATTGCTATCTTAACCGGTGGAACTGTTATTTCAGAGGAGCGTGGCTACAAATTGGAAAACGCTACCATCGATATGTTGGGCCGAGCTGAAAAGTTAACGGTAGACAAGGACAATACCACCATCGTTAATGGTGCTGGAAATAGCGAAGACATCAAGGCTCGTGTAAACCAAATTAAGTCTCAAATTGAAACAACCACTTCCGATTACGATCGTGAGAAGTTGCAGGAGCGTTTGGCTAAATTAGCAGGCGGTGTTGCGGTACTTTATGTGGGTGCTGCTACGGAAGTAGAGATGAAAGAGAAAAAAGATCGAATTGACGATGCTTTGGCCGCCACCCGCGCTGCCGTTGCTGAAGGTGTAATTCCTGGAGGTGGCGTGGCTTACGTTCGCGCAATCAAATCGTTGGCTCGTTTGTCATCCGAAAATCTCGATGAAAAAACAGGAATTGAAATCATCAAAACATCCTTGGAAGCTCCATTGCGTCAAATTGCATCGAACTCCGGTGTGGATGGATCCATTGTGGTTGAAAAAGTAAAAAGCTCTTCCGGTAACTTTGGTTACAATGCCCGCTTGAACAAGTTCCAAAATATGTTGGTGGCTGGCGTTATTGATCCTACAAAAGTTGCTCGTGTAGCTTTGGAAAATGCTTCTTCTGCAGCTGGAATGTTATTGACCACCGAGTGTGCCATTTGTGACAATCCAGAAGATGAAAAAGCCATGCCTGCGATGCCCGGCGGCGGTATGGGCGGAATGATGTAATTCTTCAGCTTTAACCATTTTTGAATTGCCCCGATCCCCTTTTGGTCGGGGCTTTTTCGTATCTTCGCACCATGGCCATCAAACCTACTTTGTCCAAAGGTACCCGCGATTATGCACCGCTAGAGGTGGTAAAAAGGAAGTACTTATTTCAGCTGATCGAAGAAGTTTTTCAGAAATACGGATTTCAACCGTTGGAAACTCCAGCCGTGGAGAATTTAACTACATTAACGGGGAAATACGGAAATGAAGGAGATAAATTACTTTTTCATATTCGCAGTAATCGATCCTTGAAAGAATCGAATCCGCAAATTGCCGAGGCACTAAAAGATATTCCTACCGGATTTATTCCTGAATCGTCCGATCGTGGACTTCGGTATGATCTTACCGTTCCTATGGCTCGTTTTGTGGCGATGAATTGGGAAAAATTGCCCATGCCATTCAAGCGCTATCAAATTCAGCCCGTTTGGAGAGGCGATCGCCCGCAACGTGGTCGTTATCAGGAGTTTTATCAATGCGATGTCGATATTGTTGGGTCCAATTCTCTTTTCAATGAAGTGGAGTTGATTCAGATTTATGAAGAAGTATTTACACGATTGGGCTTCCAAGATTTTACCATTCGATTCAATCATCGAAAGGTTTTAAACGAATTAGCAAAAGCATGGGGATTTGAATCGGTGTTTTCTTCGGTTTTGATTTCCATGGACAAAATCGATAAAATTGGGATTTCCGGATTTGCATCTGAATTGCAGGAAATGGAAGATTTGTCTTCAACAACAGCATTGGATTTGGTGAATCTCTTATCTGCCGACGTTTCTGAACAATGGAATATATTGAATCAGGTGATGGGAGATTGTGAAGGATGGAAAGAGGTGAATTATTTGATACAGAAAGTAGGAAATTCCCACGCTCAATTTGATATTTCCTTGGCGAGGGGATTGGATTATTATACGGGAACTGTTTTCGAAGTGGTAACCCATGAAGTTCAAATGGGAAGTTTGGGTGGCGGCGGTCGATACGATAACCTCACCGAAGTTTTTGGTTTGAAAAATATGTCGGGAGTTGGGGTTTCATTCGGCGCCGAACGAATATTAGATTGCATGGAAGAATTGAATTTATTCCCCACGCAGCTTACTCCTTCCAAAACAAAACTACTTTTCGCCGCCTTCGATGAAGAAACCTTTGAACAGTGTAGTTCTTTATTATTCGAAATGAGGAAATTGCAAGTTCCTTCAGAATTGTACCCCGAATTTGGGAAGCTAAAAAAAGCGATGAAATACGCCGATTCGAAGCAAATTCCTTGGGTGGCTATTCTGGGTGAATCGGAATTGAAAGAACAAAAAATTAGTGTAAAAAACATGATTTCTGGTGAACAGAATATCATTTCGTGGAACGAATTATTCCAATTATCATGAACCAAATTTCCATCGATCAACAAATTCATTGGAATCAATTTGAGAGCATTTCCAAAGGAACCGTTCAGCTCTCTTTATCCATGGAAGCACAAAAAAGAATTCAACATTGCTTTGAATTTCTTCAACAAAAAATAAATGGTTCGGATCGTGCTTTTTATGGGATAAACACCGGATTTGGATCGCTTTGCCATGTAAAGATTTCCAAAAACGACCTTTCCCAGCTTCAAGAAAATATTGTGATGAGCCACGCTTGCGGCACTGGGAAAGAGGTCATTTCGCCCATTGTTCGTTTGATGTTGGCTTTGAAAGTGCAAAGCTTAAGTTACGGACATTCAGGCGTTCAGCTAGCTACCGTTCAACGGTTGGTTGAGATGTATAACGAAGATGTTCTTCCGGTCGTTTTTGAACAAGGGTCTTTGGGGGCCTCCGGCGATCTTGCGCCTTTAGCACATTTGTGCCTACCGCTCATCGGCCGAGGCGAGGTTGTTTTTAAAGGCACTCGTATGCCTGCCCAACAGGCGTTGGATCATTTGGGTTGGAATGCTATTTCGTTAAGCGCAAAAGAAGGTCTTGCCTTATTGAATGGTACTCAATTCATGTCGGCATTCGGAATTTACAACTGGATGGAATCTGAAAGGCTTTATTTTGCTGCTCATGCTATTGGTGCCTTGAGTTTGGAAGGTTTCAATGGTACGAACGAACCTTTTACCGAACACATCCACCGTGTTCGTCCGCATGCCGGCCAGTCGAATTCGGCAAACCTTATGCGCAATCTTTTGGCCGGCAGCTCGATGCAAAATAATCCTGGAAAGGCCGTTCAAGATCCGTATTCCTTCCGCTGCATTCCCCAGGTTCACGGCGCAACGTATACGGTTTTGCAACAAAGTAAAGCAGTTTACGAAACCGAAGCCGCAAGCGTGACCGATAATCCCTTGATTTTTCCCGATGATGATTTGATTTTATCGGGTGGAAATTTTCACGGCCAGGTTTTGGCGTTAACGGCCGACCAGCTAGCTTTGGCCGTGCACGAACTGGGAAATATTTCAGAACGTCGAACGTATTTACTCATTTCAGGGCAACGGGATTTACCGGCTTTTTTAGTCAAAAATAGCGGCTTGAATAGTGGCTTCATGATTCCTCAATATACGGCTGCGAGTATTGTTTCAAAAACCAAACAGTGGTGTAATCCATCCAGTTCTGATTCTATTGTGAGTTCGAACGGACAAGAGGATCATGTATCCATGGGTGCTAATGCGGCGGTAAAATGCTATGAAATCATTCAACAAGTGAAAAAAGTTTTGGCCATCGAATGGTTAAATGCCGCTCAAGCATTCGATCTTCGGAAAGAAATTTCGGGCGGCGAAAGCAGTCCACAATTAGAGAAATTGCACCATCGATTTAGGGACCAAATTTCATTCATGGATCAAGATCGTGAAATTCATTTGGATATGTTGGTTGCTGAAAAAATGATGGATCAGGTGGATTGGGAAAATTTTCATTAACTTTACTTCATGGCTCAGAAAAGCATACGTTATTTCCAATCATTGGCTCAACGCACAAGCATTACGGCTTTATTTTCCGTTGCTCTAGTTTTGATGTTGGTTGGCGTTTTGGGCTTTGCTTCTATTCACGCTCGAAGTGCTGTTTTGGTGTTGAAGGAAAACTTTATGATGGATATCTTTTTCAAAAATTCAGCTAGTTCTGAAGAAATAAAAGAAGCCATCAACACCATTCGATCCATGCCATCCACGAAAAATATCCATTATGTTTCTCGGGAAGAAGCTGCAAAACGATTGGATGGGGTAGAGGTCGAGTCGGATTTTATTGAGGTATTGGGGGATAATCCGCTATTGAGAAGTTGCGATTTATACGTAAAAGCTCCCTACGCAGATCAAGAGCATTTGGCCGAGATTCGTCGTGTGATCGTTGCAAACCCCATCGTTGATGAAGTGAGTTACAAATTACCAGCCCTTGAACAATTCAATGAAAATGTTGTGACGTTGGGGCTGGCCTTGTTGGTTTTTGCTGGAATTATTTTGGTTATTTCCATCATTCTCATCAACAACTCGGTTAAGCTTTCCTTGTTTGCGCAACGCTTCAACATCAAAACCATGCAACTCGTTGGCGCAACTCACGGATTTATCCTACGCCCTTTTCTTAGGAATGCAATTATTCAAGGTCTGATTGCAGCACTATTAGCTTGTGGTTTGGTCGCCGTTGTCATGGTGATGCTTCCTCAATACAAACCCGAATTTAATGAAATCAAAGATTGGAATAACACCATTTTTCTATTCGGATTTCTTTTGATTTTTGGGGTTATTATCACAACACTAAGTACTTTTATTTCGGTAAATAAGTACCTTCGTTTAAAAATGGATCAACTTTACGATTAAAAATATGAATCATTACTTCGGAAAAATGAACTACATCATCATGGGCATTGGTTGTACAATTTTGGCCATTGGTTTTTTGATGATGAGTGGAAATGAAGATATCTATGGCACTTCAAAGACTGTGGTAGCCCCAATTCTTCTAATCCTGGGATTTGTAGTTAATGGCTTTGCCATCATGTACCGAAAAAAAGACCCTAAATGACGATTTTTCAGGCGATTATCATTGCCATTGTTGAAGGTTTAACGGAATTTCTTCCGGTATCTTCTACAGGGCACATGATTATCACCCAGCATTTTTTGGGTCTTCCAAGTTCCGATTTTTTGAAGGCCTACATGGTCATCATTCAGTTGGGGGCCATTCTTTCTGTGGTGGTACTTTACTTCAAACGATTTTTTCAATCATTCAATTTTTATTGGAAGCTTTTGGCCGCATTTATTCCTGCAGCCATCATTGGATTGACTTTTGGAGATGCGATTGATGCGATGTTGGGCGATGTTTCTGTTGTGGCGTGGGCCTTGGTTATTGGAGGTATCGTTTTGTTGTTTTTTGATCGATTGATGCTTCCATGGAAGTTGGAAAGTAGGGATGAGTTGAATCCTGAGAAAATGGGATTTGGTCATGCCGTTTTGATTGGATTATTTCAGTGCATTGCCATGATTCCGGGTGTTTCGCGATCAGCTGCAACCATCATCGGTGGTATGATTGGTCCATTCAATCGAAAGCAAGCCGCTGAGTTTTCCTTTTTTCTTGCGGTACCAACCATGTTGGGTGCAACTGCCAAGAAAGGGTACGACTTGTATAAAATATCGCCACAATTGATTACCGACCATGTACAAGAGTTACTCATTGGAAACGTAGTCGCATTTATCGTTGGACTCATTGCCATCAAAACATTTATTGGGATTTTAAATAAATACGGATTTAGAGCCTTTGGAATTTATCGAATTATTATTGGAGCAGCAATTCTGCTCATGTTGCAATGGGGAATACAACTGAACTTCGTGGATTAAATTTTGATTTTTCGGCCGGAGAAGTGCTTCTGGTGGATAAACCATTGAATTGGACCTCTTTTAACGTGGTGGCCAAACTCAAGTATCGAATTAAACCAGCCAAGAAAATTGGCCATGCAGGAACCCTTGATCCTTTGGCAACCGGCCTGCTGATCATTTGTACGGGAAAAAAAACCAAAGAGATCGAGACCTACATGGGTCAAACCAAAGAATATACAGGAATCATTCAGTTGGGCGTAATCACCCCTTCGTACGATTACGAAACTGAACCATTGGAATATCGTGAATTTGACCATATTCAGGAAGAGGATGTGAGAAATGCTATTGCTGCCAATTTTGTAGGAGAAATTGAGCAAACACCGCCCGTTTTTTCTGCAATTAAAGTGGATGGAAAAAGAAGCTACGATCTTGCGCGTAAAGGAGAGGCGTTGGAATTGAAAAAGCGAAAAATTACCGTCAATTCTTTTGAAATTACCCAATTTGATTTTCCAAATTTGCATTTTAAAGTGGTTTGTAGTAAGGGAACCTATATTCGTAGCCTAGCCCACGACTTGGGTCAAGAGCTTGGGTGCGGCGGCGTTTTGTCGGCTTTAAGGCGTACAAAAATCGGTGATTTTTCTGTTGAAAATGCCTGGAATTTAGAAGAATTGGTTCAACTCTTGGAGGAGAGAAAATTGAAAATTTCCGATGAAAATCTTTGATTTTAATTGGTTTGAGTTGAAAAGTGAGGAGCCTTTGGCCTTAACCATTGGCACTTTCGATGGCGTTCACAAAGGCCATCAATCGATTTTAAAAAGCGTGGTCGAAAAAGCCCATCAAAAGGGTTTGAAGTCGGCCATTTTAACGTTTTCTAATCATCCGCGATTGCTATTAAATCCCCATGCAGAAGGCATTGAAATTCTCCAAACTGCCAAAGAAAAACTTAGCGTTTTTGAAGAAGTGGGTATCGATATGGTGTTTTATCTGGATTTATTACCAGGTATTTTTGATTTTGAAGCACATCGCTTTGTTGAAGAAATCATCATTGAAAAGCTACAGGCCCAATTTGTTTGCATTGGATACGATCACCGATTTGGAAAGAATCGGGGAGGTGATATTCATTTGTTAAAGCAGTTTCAATCCAATTTTGAAGTACTGCAAATACCGGTTTTGGAGGAAGAGGCCATCGCCATCAGTTCCACCCGAATCCGTGAGGCGTTGCGCGATGGTAAAGTTCAAGAAGCCAATGCGTTATTGGGTCGAAAATACCCCCTCACTGGCCAAGTTATTCATGGGAACAAATGGGGAAGAACCATTGGTTTCCCAACAGCAAATATTCAATTGGATCATCCTCAAAAATTAATCCCTAAAGTCGGTATTTACGCCGCAGAGGTTTACTTGCCATCTTTCAAGAAATCTTTTTTAGGAATGCTTTACATTGGTTATCGAACGGGATTGGATGGGCAAGAAAAACGGATTGAGGTTCATCTATTCGATTTTGATGAAGAAATCTACGGTCAAGAAATTCAAGTGCAATTAAATGCATTCATTCGAGAAGATCAGGTGGTAACCTCCCTCTCCGAATTGATTCCGTTGCTTGATAAAGACAAACAGAACGTCCTCGAATTTTTCGCTAAGCAAAATTTTGTTGCTTAAATTTGGGGATGAACCAAATTTTCAAAGGAAAAGGAATGCTCATCTTGGTAGCTTCCTTGGGGTACTTCGTTGATATTTACGACCTTCAACTGTTCAATATCATTTCAACCGCTAGTCTAAAAGGAATTGGCATTACGGATGAAGCCCTTTTGAAAAAGTACGACGTTTCGTTGTTCAATTGGCAAATGGTTGGGATGTTGATTGGTGGATTGCTATGGGGGATTTGGGGTGATAAAAAGGGACGTAAATCGGTGCTTTTTGGCAGTATTTTACTTTATTCGTTGGCCAACATTGCCAATGCCTTTGTAACCAATATTACCCAATACGAGTGGATTCGTTTGCTGGCTGGCATTGGATTGGCCGGAGAATTAGGTGCGGGAATTACCATGGTTTCTGAATCATTTGATAAAGAAAAACGTGGAATTGGAACCATGGTTATTGCAACGATGGGTGCTCTTGGGGCAGTTGTAGCCGCTCTCGTTAGTCGAAATCATTTTGACATCTTTGGATTGCATCCCTGGCAGGAAGCCTATTTAATAGGTGGAATTCTTGGATTATCGTTGCTTTTCCTTCGTGTTGGAACATTCGATTCCGAGATGTTTCATCAAGTAAAAGAGAAGGATGATGTTAAGAAAGGCAGCTTTTTTCTCATTTTTAAAACCAAGGAGCGAACGCTTAGGTACCTTGCATGTGTGCTTATTGGGCTTCCAGTGTGGTTTGTTGTGGGTATTTTGATCAAATTCTCAAGTCTCGATTTTCATTCCTTGTTACGTCCTGGCGAGGTCGCCCATCCAAATGAAATTCGAGGTATTGCGGTTATTTTTTGCTACATTGGTCTAAGTGTAGGTGATTTAGTGAGTGGGCTTATGAGCCAATGGATGCGCTCACGGAGGAAGGTTATCTTCATCTATTTAATTTCATGCGCTGTTTTGAGTTTCATTTTCCTTGAATTGCAGGGAATTTCTTTAGTCGCGTTTCAATGGCTATCGTTTTCATTGGGGTTTGTAACAGGCTATTGGGCGTTATTTGTTTCCCTAGCATCCGAACAGTTTGGAACGAATATCCGCGCTACGGTAACGACAACTGCCCCCAATTTTGTGCGCGGGGGTGTTCTGCCTATCACCATGTCGTTTGTTGCCCTTTCTCACGTGTGGACTTCCTATCATGCTGCATACATGGTAGGTGCGGTTTGTTTTGTTTTGGCCATAGCAGGAACTTGGTATTTAAAGGAAACCTTCGGTAAAGACTTGAACTTTGTAGAAGAGTAAATTTAATTGAGTTGGTTTGGTTAATTTTTTGTAATCCAACTCACTCGGATTTATTTTTACTTGTAATTCTAATTTAGTCGTGTATTTTTGCAATCCTAATTTGAAATCATGAGGAACAAGTACATTGACCTAATCGAGCAAACTTTCGATTTCCCAACGGAAGAGTTTAAAGTCATTGATAATGAACTGTATTTCCACGATATTCCAATGATGGATGTCATCAAACAATACGGTACTCCCTTAAAAATTTCCTATTTACCTAAGATTTCGCATCAAATTCAGAAGGCGAAGAAAATCTTTGCCGTTGCTATGGCGAAATCCCTCTATGAAGGGAAATACAATTATTGCTATTGCACCAAATCTAGCCATTTTAGCTTTGTTATTGAAGAAGCTCTCAAGAACGATATCCACTTGGAAACGTCTTCAGCTTTCGATATCAATATCATTGAAGAGATGTATAATGCAGGAAAAGTAACTAAAGACAAGTTTATCATTTGCAATGGTTACAAACGTCCGCAATACATCGAAAATATTGTTCGAATGGTTGAAAATGGATTTGAGAATTTGATTTGTGTTCTCGATAATCCAACCGAAATGGCTGCGTTAAATGAATTAACCCAAGCCACTGTTAAGGTTGGAATTCGAATTGCAGCGGAAGAAGAGCCTAAATTTGAATTCTATACTTCCCGATTGGGAATGGGATACAAGGATATTGTTCCTTTTTACATTAAAAATCTTCAGGATAATCCGAAAATGGAGCTTAAAATGCTTCACTTCTTTATCAATACAGGAATTCGGGATACCGCCTATTACTGGAATGAATTGAGTAAATGTGTGAACGTTTATTGTGCCTTAAAACGTATTTGTCCAACATTGGATAGCTTGAACATCGGCGGTGGATTTCCCATCAAAGATTCGTTGACTTTTGATTACGATTACGAATACATGGCCGAAGAAATTATTGCTCAAGTGAAATCCATGTGCAATAACTCCGGTGTAAAAGAACCCAATATTTTTACTGAATTTGGATCCTTCACGGTAGGAGAGAGCGGAGCAGTTCTTTTTGAGATCATCGACCAGAAAAAACAAAATGATCGCGAAAAGTGGAACTTGATCGATTCATCGTTCATGACCACCCTTCCTGATTCTTGGGCCATCAATAAACGTTTTATCATGATGGCTTTGAACAATTGGGAGCGAGAATACGAACGTGTTTTGTTGGGTGGACTTACCTGCGATAGCGATGATTTTTACAATGCGGAGGCTCATCAAAATGCGATTTATCTTCCTACTTACGATAAAGAACGTCCTCAGTACATTGGATTTTTTCATACCGGGGCTTATCAAGAAAGTATTGGTGGTTATGGAGGTATTCAACACTGTTTAACCCCTGCACCAAAGCATGTTATTATTGATTGCGACGAGAACGGAGAATATTTTACCAAACTATTTGCAAAAGAACAATCGTACAAATCCATGCTAAAAATTCTCGGTTATACGTAAATTTGGGCATGGCATTACGACAAAGCAATACAAGGAGAATGGGGATCATTCTCCTTTTTTTATCCATTGGGGTTGGTATTTTCTGGCTCAAACCCATGTTTTCGGTGAAAGAGCAATGGAGTTATACCTTGCGATTGACCTTGGTTATGGTTCAGTTGGTGGTATTGATGGAAATCATCAAACAAATGATTCTTTTGATTTCTTTTGGAAGTGGAAAGCGCGATGTAAAAAAGGCGAAGAATTTTATTTTAGGACTCCGCCAAATCTCCATCGTTGTTTATTCTTTCCAAGCCTTGGCGGTATTCTTGTCGTTCTTTAATCTTCATTTGAAAGATTTAATTACCAGCTTAAGTGTTGCAGCTGCTGCCGTTGCCATCGTATTTAAGGATTATATCTCGAACGTTATCAACGGCATGGTATTGGCTTTTTCCAATCGATTGTTAATCGATGATTACGTAAAAATTGGACACCACCGTGGTCGAATCACCGATATTACTTTGGGATCTGTTCAACTTCTAACCGATGAAGATGAAGTTGTTTTTCTTCCCAATACCATTTTGTTTACTCATGAAATTGTGAATTACAGCAAATTGGAAAATCGAAAGACGGTCCTTGAATTTGTATTATGTTACGATGAATTCGAAAAAATAGAGGACGTAGAACTTTTCTTGAACCAAACCTTAAAAGAAAATTCAGCAGAATTGATTCGATTTGGTTCAACATCACTCCGAATCATTGAAATTAACGGAAATGAATTGGTTTGCAAATATCAATTTACCCTTGACCAGTCCATGCCTGAGGTCGAGCGTAAATTGAAAAGGGTTCTCAATCGAGCAATTGTTAATCGGTTTAGAAAAAAATAAAGGGCGATGAATCGCCCTTTATTTTTTTATCGGCCAATGCCGTAATAAGCCCTTCGACCATCGGGATAAACTCCTTCAATCAATAAAGCTGTTTCTGATTTGGTATTGGTTAGAATTCGGTCAATATCTTTTACGTCGGTTACTTTTTGGTTTTGGATTTTTGTAATGATAAATCCAGGTTTGATACCCGACATTTTCAGTTTACCACCGGTAATAGAAACTATTTTTACACCTCCATTGATTCCAAGTTTTTCTTTGTCATCGGCATTGATTCCTGAAAATGTGGCGCCTAATTCTGAAGAGCTTTCTACTTTATCCATACTGGATGCTACCGAACCAGAACCATTTTCATCCATCAGTTTTACTGAATACGTTTTTTCGGTTCCATCCCGATTAACGGTTACATCAATTTCCTCTCCTGGACGCTTTCTTGATACCATTTCCATCATCGTTGGTCGATTTTTTACAATCTTTCCGTCAATCTTTACAATGACATCACCTTTTTTAATTCCGGCATCACGTGCGGGAGAATTGTCAGAAAAACCACCCACATAAGCTCCTTGACGAACTTTTAGATCTTCGTCCTGAGCCAATTTTTCATTGATATCGGCAACCGTAATTCCCAGGTATCCTCGTTTAACCGATCCGAAATCTTTCAAGTCTTCAACAATCTTTTTAACCAAGTTGGCAGGAACGGCAAAAGCATATCCTTCGTAAACACCATTTCTTGAGGCAATGGCGGTATTGATTCCAATGAGTTCACCTTTCATGTTAACGAGCGCCCCGCCCGAGTTTCCCGGATTAACGGCCGCATCAGTTTGGAGAAATGACTCAATTTTGGATTGGCCGTTTAAAATATTGATGTCTCGACCTTTGGCAGAAATGATGCCCGCCGTTACCGTGGAATTGAGATTGAAAGGATTTCCTACGGCGAGGGCCCATTCACCAACCTGAACATCGTCGGAATTTCCCCACGGGCATGCCAATAAATTATTAGCTGAAATTTTAATGAGGGCTAAATCGGTATTAGGATCTGTTCCAATAACTTGAGCTTCGATCACCCGTTTATCGTCGAGCGTCACTTCCAGTTTTTCAGCTCCTTGTACCACGTGATTATTGGTAACGATGTATCCATCGCTGGAAATGATTACACCGGAACCGGTTGAAGACGCATCGCGCTTTTGTTGGCGCATGCCGTTACCGCCACCAAAAAAGTCGAAGGGATCGAAATAAAACGGGTCAACAAAGGTTTCAGAACGTGAGTTTTTAATATGCACTACCGTTGGTAATACATTAGCCGATGCTTCTACAAAACTGGGTGTGCCTACTAAATTTCCCGTTGAGGTAACCAATCGAGTAGGAGTAGATCCTGAGTTTTGTTCGATCGATGAGGTTAAGGACGAAACGGTTGCAGCTCCTACCAAGCCTCCGGCTAAGGCTGCAACGAGAATAAACCAATTTTTTTGTACCATAATAAACCTGTTTTTTGGTTAAACGTCGATATTTAAATCAAGTTGGAAATCATCAAAAATTTTTCCATTTTTTTTGAAAAATTGAGTTTTCCACAAACTGTGGATAATTAGGCATAATTTGATAAATTTGTTTTCCTTAAATCGAACATTATGACATTTCCACAAGGGATTCCATCGGTAGATTTGGCTGATTTTTTGTCCAATGATCCCGTTCGTAAATCAAAATTTGTTCAAGAATTAGGCGATGCCTATGAAAATATCGGATTTGTTTCCGTCAAAAATCACTTTTTGAATGAAACGTTAGAAGCGAACTTGTACAAGCAGGTAAAATCATTTTTTGCACTTCCAGTTGATGTAAAAGCAAAATATGAAATTCCTGGAATAGCTGGTCAACGAGGATATATTTCCTTCGGAAAAGAACATGCAAAAGGAAGAACGGTTGGAGATTTAAAAGAATTCTGGCATTTTGGTCAATATGTGGATGATGCTGATCCCATTAAAAAGGAGTATCCGGAAAATGTTGTTGTTTCTGAATTGCCTGATTTCAATTCGACCGGAAAAGAAGCCTATCAATTGTTGGAGAAAACCGGACAATCCATGCTTCGTGCCATTGCCTTATTTCTTGGATTGGAAGAAGGGTATTTCGATGAAAAAATCCATCACGGTAATAGCATTTTACGTCCTATTTTTTACGGGCCCATCGTAGATGATCCCAAAGATGCGGTTCGCGCTGCCGAGCACGAGGATATCAATCTCATTACGTTATTGATGGGTGCTTCGGCCGATGGATTGCAGGTATTAAACAAACAAAATGAATGGGTTGCAGTAACGGCACTTCCAGATCATTTGGTCGTTAATGTGGGTGATATGTTGCAACGATTAACCAACAATCGATTGAAATCAACCACACATCGCGTTGTTAATCCACCGCGGGAAATGTGGGGAACACCTCGTTATTCCATTCCTTTTTTCTTGCACCCACGGTCAGAAATGCGATTAGATTGCCTTCCATCTTGCATTACTCCCGAAAATCCAATTCAATACGAACCGATTTCAGCCGGAGAGTATTTGCATGAACGTTTGCAAGAAATCGGGCTAAAAAAGTAATCATTGAAGTTTTCTCGGTATAAGGCATTTCGATTTTTAAGAGACGTTCTCACGTTGTCTTTTCTTTCCTTTGGAGGGCCTTATGCTCACATTTCTTTGATGTTGGACCTATTTGTTCGCCGAAGAAAATACTTGACCAAAGAAGAATTTTTGGAAATTAATGCATTGTGCTCCGCTCTTCCAGGTCCTTCCAGTACGCAAACAGTTGCCGCCATCGGTTATCAAATTGGTGGAGCCTCGTTGGCGGCAACTTCCTTGTTGATTTGGGTATTGCCCGCATCGATCCTCATGACGTTGATTGCCTTGATCTATGTACATGTTGAACGATTGCAATGGGATCTATCGTTCTTACAATTTCTTTCCCCCATTGCCACCGGATTTATTGCTGTTGCTGCCATACGATTGGCAAAAGGAAACTGGAAAACGCCCTTGGCCATCGTCATCACCTTACTGGTTACTTCCATCAATGTGTGGTTCAGATCTCCTTACCTCATTCCCATTTCCTTAATCATTTCTGCTTTAATATCATTTTCGTTTAGTAGGGAATTGGACAACACCGAAAAAATTGTAAATCTGAAAATTTCATGGCGTTATTTAGTTGCTTGGGCCGGTTTGTTTGTTCTTTTAGCTTTATTGGGAAATTTGCTGGGTGAACGAAGTATTCTCATACTTCAAAATAACTACCAATACGGTTCCATGGTTTTTGGTGGCGGACAAGTGTTAATTCCCATCATGTTTGAGCATTTTGTTCACTTCAAACATTATATCTCAGAATCGGAGTTTTTAACTGGATATGGAATTGCCCAAGGTGTACCTGGGCCGGTTTTCTCTTTTTCAAGTTTTATTTCTGGTGTTTCTTTGTACAACGAAACTCAATCGAATTGGTGGTTAATTATTGGCGGATTTGCCGGTATGTTGGGCATTTTTGCTCCAGGAATTTTCTTCATTTTATTTACTTTTCCCATTTGGAATCAAATTAAACGAAGCCGCGGCGTTGCAAAGTCATTGCTCGGACTCAATGCCGCGGCTCTTGGACTTATTATTTCAGCCTTTCTGTTGTTTTGCAAAAGCATTGTTTTTCAAGGCGATCAATCTTCCATGATTTTAAATTGTGCCATTGTCATTGCGGTGGTGGTTGCTCAATTGGTATTGCGCATGGCTTCTCACTATATCGTTGCTTTGGGAATTCTAGGGGGGATTCTCAATATGGTATTAGTTTCCTAAGCCTACGTTTACTCGCAATAAATCATCCCACAAGAGGTATTTTTGACTAAGTTTCATTAATTCTTCTGAATTGATGAGGCTCAGTTTTTCGAAGAAATTCGAATAATAATCGCTTGGAAGTTGATTCAATAAAATGTTCTTATTTCGATCCATGTGAGCAAAAATACCGTCGCAACCTTGAATCATTTGCCCCTGCATGGTGCTAATAACCAAACCTAATTCCTCTTCCATCATTCGTTCAGTCTGAAGAATTTGCAATTCCTTCTGAATTTCATCCATAGCCAGGTTGGCTTCCGAAGCTTTGACTTCGGCGTTGATGAAAAACATACTTTGATCGTAAAAAGGGTAACACATACTTCCAATTCCGTAGGTGAGTCCTTTGTCCTCTCGTAAATTTTTCATCAATCGAGAACCGAAATAACCTCCGATAACGGTATTCAATACCTGAAATCCAAGAAAATCGGGGTGATTGCGACCCATGGCCAAACGGCCAATTCGGATGCAGTTTTGTTGTGCTCCAACCTTCTCTTCAAAAAAGTAATTTTTGTCGTAGGAAATGGTTGTATTCGGTCCTTCTTGGTGTTTTTCCAAACTAATTTGAGCCATTTTTTGACCGATCATTTCAACCAATTCCCCAATGTTTTTTCCAGAAACAAAAACATGAAAAGGTTTTTTGAACAAGGTTTGATGAATCTCCTTCATTCGCGCTACATTCATCTTTTGAAGTCCTTCTTCACTCAGGGTTTGTCCGAATGGGTGGTTTGAAAAAAGATGGTGATTGAATAATCGTCTAGCCCGATGGTTTACTTTTTCATTGGATAAATGAAAAGATTGAATTTCAGATTGTTGAAGTGTTTTCCATTCATCTTCCGCAAAAATTGGATTCCATTGAATATCGAATAACAGGTCGATGAGGGAAGGCATATTCCGGGTTAATCCATGCCAAACCAACGATGTGAAATTCATCCATCCTTCAAATTGGGAAAAAACTCCGTAAAAATCCAATAACTCTGCAATCTGTTTTCTGGAGTAATTCTCACTACCTTCAAATTGCATTTTCTGAACGATATCCTTTTCCCAAGGAGCGATACCATTCACCGGTTGATGTTCCCAAATCCATTCAACTTTTGCAACTTCTTGTGAGCCCCCTTCCAACCAATGTAAGGCGCAACCATTGGAAAAAAACTGACTTTGAGCAACTTGATGCGGAATGGAATGCAGGGTTTGAATGATTGGCGCTTTCATGATTTTGAATGGTAATAAATGGAGGATAGGGATGAAGCATTAAAAATTTCAATGGCCATTCGCTGAATATCTGCGGGAGAAACCTTCATGTATTTTTCATCTTCCTGGTGGATGAGAGAAGCATCTTCCAACCATTCAAAGTAGGCCAAATTCAACGCAATGGAAGAAGAATCAATGTTTGAAAATGCTTGAGAGGTTTGGTATTGGTTTTTGATTTTTTCCAAAGCATAGTCCGATATGGGTTCTTGAATAAGTTGATTTAGATCGCTCCAAATGGCATGTTCTGCTTCTTCCCAAGAAACATGTGGCAATAAATTTCCTTGGATGACCATTAATCCCGGATCTTCATCTCCCGTTACATAAGCATTGATTTGGGAGAAAAGCGGTGTATTTTTTAGCCAGTTTTCTTTTAGCCTGGATGATTTTCCTCTTCCTAAAATATCACTGATCAAATCGGTTGCATAATAA
>JAIYBD010000060.1 GCA_027488715.1 Bacteroidota bacterium
AGTTCTTCATGCGATTTACCAAATCAGAAAAACTACTATTGAATTAAGTAAAGGACAACCTGTTTGGTATGAAGGTGCAGGAGGAGAAGGCTTTCAAATTTTTAATTCCGGTTTAGAATTAATTGAAGATTCTAATTGGGTAGATCCTTTTAGACCAAATCCGGAAGATTTTGGCTATAAGTCAAAAGTTATGTTAACAGATTCAGAAATGGGTTTAAAGGAAAAAATATTTTCAGATAGCATTAATATTGTTGCATTTATTTTAGTCTGCGTTGCTGGCGTAAACGGTGATATTGATAATAAAGAAAACTTGACAATAATTGAAAAACTTTCTGAATGGACTGATAATGATATTTCGGAAAACTTACATGTTGCCAAAGAATTTTGGCAAACACTACAAAATGAAGAAGAGAAAGAAGTACTTACCGAAGCTGCAATTTGGGTGAGAAATAATATGCCAAATGCAACTAGAAAGGCTCTTGCAATGGACCTTTACTCAATTATTAATGCAGATGGCTCTGAAGATATCTATGAAAACGGAATATTTATGTATATACATTCAATCCTTCAAATTGAGTAGTTAAACTATTTTAAACTTGATAAAATTTAGTATTCTTTCGACATCAATTCATGACTTTTTTTAAATTTTCAGCACCTTTTTTTTTGATTTTAAATTTCTTGATCGTGTGTGCTTTTTCCCCCGCACAATCGTGTAAATTTTCGGTTCAATTTGCCGGACAACCCTATTCCATGAATACCCTTATTTACACGCCAACCGACACGGCTATTGTGATGCAATTGAAGTGTTATGTGAGGTACTTGCATCCAAAAAAACAAATGTGGGAACATCAATTATTGGATTTTTACTTAGCTGAAAAACCAATCGAATTGAAACTGCCCAGGGGAGCGGATTCCATTCAACTGTTTTTTGGAGTTGATTCTGCGCTTCAAGAAAAAGGGGTGGGAACGGGTGATTTGGATCCGAAAAACAACATGTATTGGGGGTGGTTCCCCGGCTATATTGGCGTAAAAGTGGAAGGAATAAGTGAATTGTTTGGCGGATTTGAATACCATTTGGGTGGGTTTCGTAGATACAACGCTAATCAATCTTTTTTATGGGTAAAACCAGGTGGAAATTATTCCATCGATGTTGGGGAGTTTATTTCAAAAATTCCAAAAGAAAAAGAAGGCAAAATCATGTCACCAGGGCCTGAAATACCCAGATTTGCACAGTATTTTGTCGAGAGCATTCATGAGCGGAAGTAAGGTTTTTTGGGGATTGATGATATTCTTCTTTGTGAGCGGAATATCGTCGGAAAAGTTATTTTTTACACCCGATGGCTGGCCTGTTCCCGTTTACGATTTTCAACAAAATCCACCAACCCAGGCCAAATTCGAGTTGGGAAGACGGTTGTTTTACGACCCTATTCTTTCGGCTGACAGTTCAACTTCTTGCAGCTCTTGCCACTCGAATTACAATGCCTTTACCCACACCGATCATGCCTTGAGTCATGGAATTCACGACCGTGTGGGCAAACGAAATTCGATGGCACTCTTTAATCTCGCCTGGAAAGACGCTTTTTTTTGGGATGGGGCCGCTCACCAATTGGATGTACAAGCGCTTGCACCGCTAACCGATTCCAACGAGTTAGGGAGCAAGGTTAACGAGGTGCTGCAGCGGTTAAAAACAACGGCTCCCTACCCTGCTCTTTTCAAAAGGGCCTTCGGCAGAGAGGAAATCAATACCCAAAACTTTTTGAAGGCCCTTGCCATTTTTGAACTAAGCCTCATCTCCAATCAATCCAAGTACGACTCTGTGAAACGAAATGAGGCTCAATTCACTGCTCAAGAAAAAAATGGATACACCCTCTTCCTCCAATATTGCCAGCGGTGCCACGAAGAACCCCTTTTCAGAAAAAGCGGATTTGAAAAAAATGGCTTATTGATGAACCAAAAATTAAAAGATACCGGCCGATTCAACTTGACGAAACAACACGAAGATTCCTTAAAATTTACCATTCCTAGCTTACGAAATCTCAGTTATTCTTACCCGTATTTTCACGATGGGCGTGCCAACCGATTGATGGATGTGCTTCAGCACTACAATACCACTCCTTCAATTATTCCATTCCCTCTTTCAAAAAATGAATTAATTGATTTACAATCGTTTTTGTTAACTTTGGACGATGTGAATTTTGTATTCAACAAAAAATTTGGATATCCACTTCATACAACTTCCCGTAAATAACAGGTCTTTCCAAAAAAGAAAAAATGAAATACTTCACCATCATCTTCCTGCTTTTCAACCTAGCATCTTTTTCACAAACGAACCCCATCATTACCCAATGGATCCGAAATACCAATGGAATCAAAGGGCGGCATTATGTTCGAGGAAATTCAACTCCAATTCAAGATCAAGATTCGGCCAATGTGAAACGTGTTTATTATTCCAATAATTGGGTGTATGTTTTTGCTAACGGAGTTCCAGGATATGTCACCGGACCGTTTTTGGATGGAAATCCGAGTATTACCACTTCCCAAAATGCAATTTTCAAACTTCCTTTAATTCCACAACAAAATACAGGAACGCCAACGGCCACAACCGGTGGGAACATAGGCCTTTTCATCAACGGAGTGGCCTTGTTCGATTACCGAGATGGTGTGGCATGGAACCCTACCTCCCAATCGCTTTGCGGCGGCCCTGGGAATCCTCCTTGTCCGGGCGGCCCCGGTGCAAGCATGGCTTGGAATCGAGATGCCATTGTAGCAGAACGTGGAGGCTTTGATTGTTCGAAAGGCCATCCGGCCATGGGGAATTACCACCACCATCAAAATCCGAGTGCGTTCAAGTTGGACCGAAATGTCATTTCCACCGTTTGTAATTTGTATGATGCCGATGGATTGTACGTGATCGACAGCACCCGACATTCTCCACTCATCGGATTTGCGTACGACGGATTTCCGATTTATGGAGCTTACGCTTACAGCAATACCAACGGCACTGGTGGAATAACCCGAATGAAATCGGGCTTTCAATTGAAGAGCATGACGAGCCGTACGAATGGTCCAGCCATCAACGCAACGTATCCATTGGGTTATTTTCGGGAAGACTACGAATTTATCGCGCGCCCAGGTCAAACCGACTATTTGGACGAGCACAATGGGCGCTTTTGCGTAACTCCTGAATATCCCATCGGAACTTACGCTTACTTTTGCACCGTAGATGCCAACTGGAATTCAGCATATCCGTATGCCGTTGGTCCGACCTTTTATGGTGTTCGCAACGCTCAAAAGGTAACTAACATTACAGAACCTGTTACCACGTACAACGGAAATCCAAATGCTGTACAGAAGCCCAATGAACTGAATTTCTATGCCTACGGAACACCTGATTTGGGATTTATTGCTGTTCAAATCAACGATATCAACAAAGTTGATTTGGTAGTAAAAATGATGAACATAGATGGAAAATTGATCAAATCTGAAATCATACCAGCGGGAAGCACCATCAATTATTTAGATACCCGGAATATTTATCCAGGAATTTATTTGGTTGAATTATCATTACAAGGATTCAAATACACTCAAAAGGTTGCGTATTTTTGAGGATGATCAACGAGGAAAAATATGTCATTGAATGGGATATTAAAACTTGGAAGAAGGCTTTCACCTATTGGGAAAAAAAAGTTCCTTGGGGACAAATCAATACTGCACTTGAAATAGGATCTAGAGGGGGTGGCCCTTCTTGGTGGATTGCAAATAAGGGAATCCATATTGATTGTACAGATCGTCAAGATGTTCATAAAAATGCTCAAATTGAGCACCAAAAAAGAGGAGGGAATTCAAAAATTTCTTATTTCGATTTGGATGTTCTTGAACTAGAGGCTATTGAAAAATACGATCTTGTTATTTGCAAATCGGTTTTAGGTGGTGTTGGGTACCATGGAAGATCGGATCGAATGGAGGATGCCATCCAAAGAATCCATCGATCTTTAAAACCAGGCGGTATGTTTTTATTTGCTGAGAATATGGTATCTTCTCCCATTCATATCCTTTTAAGAAAAAAAATGACCAAATGGGGAAATGCTTGGAATTATTTGACTGAAGAACAAATCCATCAAATGACTTCCCAATTTGAATTTACAGAAATTCATACAACAGGTTTTCTCGCCACATTTGGAAGGACTGAAATACAAAGAAATATTCTAGCCTTTATCGATCTAATTCTACTGCCATTTATCCCTAGAAAATGGAATTATTTGGGATACGGAGTCGCAATTAAACAAAAATGAAAAATAAAAAATATTGGCTTTTCCTTGGATTTTTTCAAGGTAACATGCTTCATGCCCAAATTCAGGTAACAGGATCAATAAACAAGCCAACTACCATTCAAGTAGATCAAATTGAATCGAGAAAAATAGGAAGAATTCCCATTTTAAATCACAATGGAGTTAAAAAACAACCCATAACCAAAGCGAAAGGGATTTTATTCATAACGGCGCTTTCAGCAATCGAGTTGATGGATTCCAATCCCAAGAATTTCAGTCGATACATCTATACAATTCGTGCAAAGGACGGATATGCTGTAACTTTTTCCTGGAACGAGTTATACAATACCTCCATCGGTAAAAGAGTTTTCCTCCTTACTGAAACAGAAAGTCACCCGAATAACGGCATCATCCTTATCTCAAAGTTCGATCGATATACGGGACGGCGATTTGTAAAAGATGTATCTGAAATTCAAATTGAACGAAAATAACAAAGGCGACCAAATGGTCGCCTTTGTTATGAGATCTAAAAGTGATTAGGTATTGTGAAGTACCGATTCTTTCAAGTAAGGTGATCCTGTAGGAATCAAATTGATTTTTGAAAGACTCTTCGTAACTACCATTAACCAAAGTCCAGCAAAGAAAGCGAAAATTCCTACTTCCAGAATAAATTTCCAAGAATAAATTCCGGCTTCTGCATGTCCAACGGTACCTGGCATGATGCACAAATACAAATCAAGGAAGTGAGCTGCCAAAATAATAGATGCAACTGGAATGATCAATGATTCGGTTCTTTTGGCATCACGGGTCATGAACATCAACAACGGCAACAAAAAGTGCAAGATGAGATTCAACCAAAATAAAAACTTGAATCCAGCCCAACGCTCGAAGTAATACACTGCTTCTTCAGGAATATTAGCGTAGTAGTACAATAAGAACTGAGACAACCAGGTATAGGTCCAGAAGATCGAGAACGCAAACATCAATTTACCCAAATCGTGGTAATGCGAGGTATTTACAAAATGAATATAGCCAGCGCGTTTCAAAAGAATAGCAAACAACATGATGGTTGAAAGTGAAGCAACCCACATTCCGGCAAATTGATTAACCCAGTAAATGGTAGAGAACCAGTGTGGATCCAAAGACATCATGAAATCCCAAGATGACATGGCCCAGGTAACTCCAAAGAACGTTGTGAAAATACCAGCCATGGTTTTATTGCGCTTATGACGGAAAAAACCACCTTCAGCATCTTCAGCCAGGGAATGCATGCGAATGGTACGTGTCATCAAGAACCAACCAGCAAAAAAGGCCAAGAAACGACCAATCATGAATGGAAGGTTCAAATATGCAGATTTTTCAGCAATGATCGCATCGTAATTCGCAGAGGCAGGATCAGTAACACCTTCGTGAGCCCAGTGATAGATCTCGGCTGCACCTACGAAGATGAGGATAAAGCCGGCAGCTGCGTAGGGTAAGTAAGTGCTGAAGGCTTCTGGAATACGGCGAATACCTACAGACCAACCTGCGTTAGTAAGGTAGGCCAATGCCATGAAAACAGAGCCGCCCAAGGTTAAACCTAGGAAATACCAATTTGATAAAAGGATATCGGCCCAAAAGCGGGTTTTATCGAAATTAACGGCATGATGACCGCCGTGACCTGCTTCTTCGTGACCACCACCCGTGTAAGCAAGAATCAAAGAAATAATGATCGAAAGAATACCTACACCTAAAAGTACGTTGATGGTACGCTTTAGGCGAGATGATACCTGAAACATTTCAGCTGCAGGTTTATGATATGCATGTGCTCCCATTGTTGATAATCTTTAAATGGTATTCCGAATTAATTAGCTGGTGGAGTGTATCCACGAAGCGTATTGACGTAAGTAACAATTTTCCAACGATCCTTCGGCAAAATTTGAGAACCGTGTGCCCACATCCGTCCTTTACCCATGGTAATCACGTGGTAAATGTGTCCTTCTGTTTTATCAGCAACCGATTTCAAATTAGCGACACCACCGTATTTTTTAGCTACAGGACCTTGTCCATCCCCAGCTTCACCATGGCAATGCTGGCAATATTTGGTGTAAAGGTCTTTCCCTTGCGACATTACGGAAGTATCAGACATGCTTAAAGGATTTTTTAAAATCTTAGCAGCATACTCCAGTGAATCTTTCGCGAACGGATAATTCAATGACATCTCGATAGAAAGATCTTCTCCATTTTGTTGACGGGCTACGGTACCTGGAACAGGAAGACGCATGTTCAAGCCATCGGCATTGTAGGAGTTAGGATCAATTTGAGAATATGGATCGTAGGGAATCGAATGATACATCTGAGATGCATATTCAACACCTGGATCTTGAGGATCTTTATCAACGCAAGCTGTTAAAGAAGCAGAGATAACAGCGAATAAAAAATACTTTTTCATCATAACATTACCTCCTCTTCTTTCACTTCCAATGCGCCATTGGAAGACATGATGGATTGAACATCGGAACCTTGAGCATCTTCGGATTTGATCGCAAGTACGAACAAATCTTCAGTAACACGTGGATGCGGTTGTTTTTCAACAGCTCCTGGGAAAAATTCATTAACCCACATAAACGTGAATACCATTCCTAGAGCCGTGATTAATACGGTACCTTCAAAGGTAACTGGTACGAAATCGGGCCAAGCTAAGTAGGGCTTACCACCGATGTTGATACTCCATTTAGACAAACCCAACATATAGGTTTGCATGAACAAAGCAAGGGAGAAACCAATGCAGCCGAAAACGAATGCAGCTACTGAAAGACGTGTTCTTTTGTATCCTAAAAGATCGTCGATACCGTGAATGGGAAACGGAGAATAAACCTCGTAAATTTTGGTGCCTGTTGCATTGATTTTCTCAATGGCATGCATCAGAGTTTCCTCATCATCAAAATATCCCAGGACAAATTTTTGCGACATGGAATTTATTTTTAAGCGTGATGTGATTCGTGTGAATGTTGAGCAGATTCTTCTGCCTTTTCTTTTTCTAAAGTGATCTTCATGTACTTTTCAGCTGAAGTCTTCATGATGGATTTAACCTCAGCAACTGCGATAACAGGTACATACTTGGCGAACAAGAAGAACAACGTGAAGAAAAGTCCCATAGAGCCCATGTACATGGAAATCTCAACCCAAGTTGGAGAGTACATGGCCCAAGAAGATGGCAAATAATCGCGGTGAAGCGAGGTTACGATAATGACGAAACGCTCGAACCACATACCGATATTTACGAAAATAGAAATGATGAATACTGCAGTGATGTTACGACGCAATTTCTGAGACCAGAACAACTGAGGAGTAATAACGTTACACGTCATCATCGCCCAATACGACCACCAGTATTCACCGAACATACGGTTAACGAAAGCGTAACGCTCGTATTCTACAGCAGAATACCACGCAATGAAAAACTCGGTAATGTAAGCAGAACCTACAATCGAACCCGTTACCATGATGATTTTACACATTACATCGATATGGTTCAAGGTAATGTAATCTTCCAATTTCATGGCTTTACGTGCAACAATCAACAAGGTCAATACCATCGCGAAACCCGAGAAAACCGCTCCAGCTACGAAGTAGGGAGGGAAAATGGTGGTGTGCCATCCTGGAATAACCGAGGTCGCAAAGTCAAACGATACAATGGTGTGAACCGAAAGTACCAAAGGTGTTGCCAAACCAGCCAAAATCAAAGAAACAATTTCAAAACGACTCCACGCTTTGGCTGAACCATTCCAACCGAAAGAGAAAATTCCGTACATTTTTTTCTTTAATCCGGTTGCACGGTCACGAACCGAAGCCAAATCAGGAAGCAAACCAACGTACCAGAAAACTACGGAAACCGTTAAATACGTTGAAATCGCAAATACGTCCCACAAAAGTGGAGAGTTGAAATTGGCCCACAAATTACCGTAGGTATTTGGAAGCGGAAGTGCCCAATAAATTACCCAAGGACGACCAGCGTGCAACAATGGGTAAACACCAGCACAAACTACCGCGAAAATGGTCATCGCTTCGGCAGAACGGTTAACAGCAGTTCTCCATTTTTGACGGAACAACAACAACACCGCTGAGATCAGCGTACCGGCGTGACCGATACCTACCCACCAAACGAAGTTGGTAATATCCCAACCCCAATCCACGGTTTTATTCAAACCCCAGCTACCGACCCCATTCCAGAGGAGGTAACCAATGGCCCAAACATAAAGAGCTAAAAAAGCCAGTGAAATCGCAAAACCCATGTACCACCACTGGGTAGGTTTCGCCTCAACCGGAATGATGATATCATCGGAGATCTTTTTATACGTGGTGTCATCTCCGGTGATGAGCGGTCTTCTATAGGGGGACTCGTACATACCTTTATCTTTTATGCTTGGTTTTTATCATTGTTACGAACCTTCACCAAATACTGTACGCTTGGCAAAACTTGAATTTCCTCGATCAAACCATAAGCACGATCGCTGTTCACCAATTTGTAAATATCTGAAGTTTCATCGTTTACATCACCAAATACGATGGCATTGGAAGGACATGCTTTTTGACAAGCTGTTTTCACTTCGCCATCTTTGATGTTTCTTCCTTCTTTCTTCGCTTGAAGTTTTCCAGCTTGAATGCTCTGAACGCAGAAAGTACATTTTTCCATAACTCCACGAGCACGAACGGTTACATCTGGATTCAATACCATACGACCCAATTCCGTTTGCGCTGGATTCACATCCGAGAACAATGGATTATCGTAGTAGCTAAACCAGTTGAAACGTCGTACTTTGTATGGACAGTTGTTGGCACAATAACGTGTTCCAACGCAACGATTGTAAACCATTTGGTTCAAACCTTCGTCGCTGTGAACAGTAGCCAATACTGGACAAACGGTTTCGCAAGGAGCGTTATCGCACTGCTGACACATGACGGGTTGATAAACAACCGAAACATCAGAGAAATCAGCAACATCGTTTTTGAACTCACGGAATACGTTTCCGTCGTAATTGTATTGCTCGCCACCGTATTCGGTTTCTTCCGTAATCGCACGTCCGTCTTTTGCACGGAAAGTGAAGTAACGGTCGATACGCATCCAGTGCATTTCACGACGATTGATTACCTCTTGGCGACCAACAACCGGAACGTTATTTTCAGCCTGACATGCTACAACGCAAGATCCGCAACCAATACAAGCATTCAAATCGATTCCCATCATCCAATGGTGAGAAGGATATTTACGCTTGTTCCACAAGGTTACAGTTTCATCAAAAGCATTCACCTTAACATGCTCACCCTTTTCATTTTTCATCAAAAGGTGTGGACGAAGGTTGTACTCTTCATGTTTTCCAGCTTTTTTAGCTGCTAAGTACGTACCCAACGAAGTTTCCTTCACAATGGAACGACCTTCAATGGTATGGTGCGTTTGAGTTTGAGCTAATTTACGGTGTTCACCTGTAGCAGCAACTTTCACGTTTGAAACATAGTAGGAGCGATTTCCATTCATCATGCTAACGAATGGATAAGCATTTTGACCAACATTCAAACCGGCTTTTCCTACTTTAGTACGCCCGTATCCCAAGGCCAATGCCACAACGTTTGGCATCATTCCAGGCAACATCAAAACAGGAACAGTTACTTTATAACCATTGGCTTCAACGGTCACTAAATCACCTTCTGTTAAATTGTTTTGCTTGGCGTACATGGGATTTACAGCAAGGTAGTTATCCCAACATGCTTTCGTCAATGGATCAGGCATTTCTTGCAACCAAGGATTATTAGCTTGAAGTCCATCTCCTAGTCCCATTTTCTGGTAAATCACCATTTCCAATCCGCCGGCATTTCCTTTGATGTTATTCGCATTGAAGGACGCCATGGAGGCATTGTCGGAAGAGGTACCAGTTAATTCAAGAACACCTTGGTTCAACGAATTGCGCCAGAAACTATCGGTTGTAGTATATTTTGATTGTTTGGAGAACATAGAAGCACTCCAGAAATCTTTCAAATACTGATAATGAGAAGCAGAATTACCATTCCAAGCCAACAAACACTCTTCCAAAGAACGGGTATTGAACAACTTAGAGATGGATGGTTGTTGCAAGGAATAAGAACCTTCACGAACCTCGGCATCGCCCCATGATTCTAAGAAGTGATTGGCAGCTGCGATGTGCGAACAGACGCTAGAAGTTTCATCGTGACCGGAAACCAAAGCAATAGAAGCTTTAGCACCTTGGATTTGTTTTGCCAAAGCAGATCCGTTACCCATGGTGTAAACTGGATTCACTCCAGCAAAAATCACCACAGAATTTGCATTGATGCCATTCAACGCGTTCATGGCAGCGGTGTCATTTCCCTGACGAATATTCAAAGCATTTACACCGTCGATGGTTTGACCATAGTTACCCAACATCTTGTTGATGTTGTTCACCATGATGTGAATGTCTTTGTTGTTGGATCCACAAACTACCAAGGAAGCACCTTTGGCAGAAACCAATTTCTTAGCAGCAGCTGCAACAAGATTGCCAGCTACTTCCATTCCGTTGATTCCAGCCCCTGCATTTCCCGTTTGCTTTGCCACTTCATTGTACAACTGAGCAACCACCATCCCTTCATTAGAAGGAAGGTAGGTAGAACGAAAATCGGCGTTAGAACCGGTTAGTGACAACGCGGGTTCAAAATGGTAATGAACCGACATGTTGCCTTCTTCATTCACTTTACGGCGAGAAGAATAACCAGCGATATTCATCAATCCACCTCCCCAGTTTCCTAAGAAATCAGCATTAATAGAAACGATGACATTGGCTTTAGCGAAATCGTAATAAGGAACAACCGCTTTTCCAAGGGTAACTTGGTTAGCTTCTAGCATTCCAGAGTACGAAATGGAATCGTAAACCACATGCTTAGCACCAAACTGAGCCACAAAGGTTTGAACCAAAGCTTTGGCCGATGGAGAAATTAAAGTTGGCGTAACTAAAGTAGCACCACCGTTAGCTTTGGCATCATTCAATAAAGCAATAACTTCTTTATCAAAATCAGCCCAAGAAACTTCTTTTCCACCAATCATTGGATTTTTAGTTCCTTCACGATGGGTGTCGTACAAACCTAAAACGGCAGCAGATACTCGTGCAGAAACCCCATTTCCAGTTGTAGAAGAAAGGTTATTTGCTTCAATTTTGATGGGACGACCCTCGCGAGTTTTTACCAAAATGTTTGCAAAATCATTGCCATCGAAATACGTTGATGCGTAATAGTTGGCAATGGATGGCGACATTTCAGCAGGATGGTTCAAGAAGGGGATCGCTTTCTTGATGGGTGTAGTATTACACGCCGCCAAGGAAGCAGCACCTACGCTGAATCCAAAAATTTTCAAAAAGTCGCGTCGGTTCGTGGAAGAAACCGATGCGTTCTCAGCAATGATTTCATCGACCGGAATCTCTTGACCAAATTCGGAAGAGATTTCCTGTTGGAATGCAGGAGTATTGTTGAGTTCGTCAACACTTTTCCAATATTTCCTCTCGGAGTTATTCATGGATTATTCGGTTATGCGTTGATTAATAGTGACATTTTGAGCACTCCATTCCTCCCAATTGAGAGATGGTCATGCCTTCGCCGGATGCAACGGCTTGCTTGAACTTTTCAGATTTTCCGTGAACGGATTTGTAATAGCCATTATCCATGTTCACTTTGGTTTTGGTATGACATTCAATACACCAACCCATAGTTAATGGAGATTGTTGTTTAACAACTTCCATGGTTTCAATGGGACCGTGGCAGGTTTGACATGCAATTCCGCCTACTTTGTAGTGTTGTGAGTGATTGAAATAAGCAAAATCTTGCAAATTGTGAATACGAACCCACTGAATAGGCTTCTGTTTATAACCAGGAATATAGGCTTGGGTGGCAGGATCCCAACCTACTGCGTCGTAAATTTTTTGGATTTGCTCACTTTCAGGCTTAACTACGTTGTGACAGTTCATACAAATATTAGCGGAAGGAATCGTTGCCGATTTCCCACGCTCCACACCGGTGTGGCAATATGAACATTGAATTTTGTACTCCCCAGCGTGAAGTTTGTGGGAGTAAGCAATGGGCTGCTTTGGGCCATAACCCTGTTGCATTCCAACTTTAGAAGCCAAATCAACAGCTCCAGCCGTCATCAAAATGAAAAACCCGACCAAACCGAACACCACGTACAAACCTGGGTGAATGCGCTTGAAAAGATTAACATCCTTCAACTCTTCTCCGTCAACCTTGCCGGCAGCAATGTCGGATTGTAATTTGCCGTTGGCCAAACGATTAATCACCCCCAAAAGCGCCAATACTAAAATTGACAGAAGGATGATAATTCCTAATAGAGATTCGCGACCGATGGGCGCATTCTCGGTTTCTTGTGCCCACACTGGAGCCGACATTCCCACTCCTAAAAGTGTGAATGCCACGTACTTAAGACGACTTCTAAACATTGTTTTCGCAGTGAAATACATGGAGTTTTGTTTGAATTGGTTGTTCCAATTTGTGCGCAAATTTAATTCAAAAACGATTCAAAACACGGTTCAACGCGAATATTTCAACGTGTTTTAGGTAATTTAGAACAATTCTAAATAGGAATTTTAATGGGCGTTCTCTTCCCCGCGGATCGCATTGTAAACCGTAAGAAGTACAACTTTTAAATCAAGTAAAAAAGTCCAATGCTCTAAATAAAAAACATCTACTTTAATTCGGTTTTTCATCATACGAGGATCGGTGGTTTCACCTCGATAACCCTTCACCTGCGACAACCCTGTTACGCCGGGTTTGATCCAATGTCGAACCATGTATTGGTCAATCATTTGTCGATATTGCTCGGTGTGGGCAATCATGTGTGGACGCGGACCAACCACCGACATATCTCCCCACCACACATTGAAGAATTGTGGCAATTCATCCAAACTCGTTTTCCTTAAAAAAGCGCCAAATCGAGTAATTCGACGATCACCCTTTACCGCTTGCAATTGATCCTGGTCCCGATTCACCGACATACTTCTCAACTTGTAGCAGTAAAAATCACGGTTGTTCATTCCACTTCTTTTCTGTTTGAAAAAAATTGGTCCTTTGGATTCCAATTTGATCATGATTCCCAAAATGGGCAATAACCACCACAACACTAATAGGATAATCAGTGAGGAAAAAATAACGTCGAAAACGCGTTTTATCCACCGATTCAATGGCATATCCAAGGGCGAAACCCTCAAATAAAAAACTGGAACGTGGCCCAAGAAATCGGTTTTCAATTGAGCATATTCAAACCCTTTGTATTCAGGAATAAGTCGTAAACGGATCAAATGAAAGTCACAATATTGAATAAGCGCCTTCAATTGGGATTTTCTAAGTGCTCCCAAAGCCGCAAAAACTTCCTGAATGCCGTGCTTTTCGCAATATTCTTCAAAATGTGCTAAATCCGTTAATGCTTTGGGGTGTCGGTCATCGATGTACCCCAAAAGCGAATACCCCAAATCGGATCGCTGTTGCATCAAATCTCCCAAGTCTTTGGTTTCGGGGGTGTACCCAACAATCAGCGTCTTTTGAAATCCCTTTCCTTCCCGATGACTTTTCTTTCGATCCCAAACAAAATAAAAACGCCACAAAAACATCATAGTTCCCCATACCCCATATCCGTAAATCAAGAAAAGTCGAGAATAATAGGTTTTCACCCATCCATTGAGTGCAGCAATCAAAAGAAAGTGAAAAACAAAAACCTGAAACAAATTGGAAAACGTAACATCGTAATCGGTTTGTTTGCTGGGATCGTAGGTCTTTAAAAAAGAAGATGCAATCAACCAAAAAAGGTTAATCAACAAAAAGAAGGCAGAAAATTCTGGCGCAAAAACGAATTCAAACCCGCGAAATTTGAGCCAAAAACCAAGAAAAAAGGAGGCATTAAGGACGATAAAATCTCCCCAACGCATTCGGTTATTGGCATGAATTCGATTCAATGAACAATGATTTTTTGAGCCTTTCCAAATTGGTCAATCGCCAAGTAAAATCCAACAGGAAGTGAAATCTCCTGTTTTTCACCCGATCCTACACGAAACTGGGTTAACTTCTTACCCTGCAAATCGTAAATACCTATTTCCAAACTCCGATGAGCAGGGTTATCAATCCAACAAGATCCATGACTCGGGTTGGGCAAGACCATCCAAGGTTGAGAAACCAACCCAGAACTCGATGCCGGTACTAAAGTCGGGTCGTTCGTTACCGTGTTAGAACCCGTGATGATCCAATTTTCAGGATCGATACTCACCCTCAAAATTGATTGAGGGACAGCGAACGACTGAATGGCCGAAGTATTTCCCCTCAAACGAAAGGTGATGGATTGTCCTGCCAAATCCACTCGAACAGGTAAATCATTGGAAAAACGGGGAGTTACAATAGGCATAGATGCCGATTGACCCAACTGAAAATGAACTTTCCCTGTTCCAGGTTGGTAATTCCACTTCAATTGGTAGGTAGGAAACCCTTCTCCGTAAATCCACTCTTGAAAGTATGCTTGTAAATTTCTACCCGAAGCGCGTTCCATTTCTACACGAAAAGAATCGGTAATGGTGGAATAGTTTCGATAGCGATTCAAATAATTTCGAGTTCCAGCAAAAAAGGCGGAATCTCCAATCTCAAAGCGAAGCTGATGCAACACCGAACCGCCTTTTTTGTACGTGAGTCGACCATCGAAAATGCGCCATTCTCCCCCACCAACAGGCACATAAACGCTACCGTCGGGCGCATTGGTCACTTGGTTGTGGGCACTACTCATCCAAGCAAAAGCACCTACCGAATCAAACGTTGCACGATACAAATACTCGCAGTAACTCGCCCAACCCTCATTCAACCATATATCACTCCAAGTGCCGCAGGTCACTAAATCGCCAAACCATTGGTGCGCCAATTCGTGGGAAGTTAAATCCGTTCCAAATCCACCCATGGTACTCATGGTTTGGTGCTCCATCCCCCC
>JAIYBD010000124.1 GCA_027488715.1 Bacteroidota bacterium
ACTTATTTTCATGGAAATGTTGAAAAGGCGCAGTTTCTCAAAAGCTACTGGCACGATAATTCGGATGTTCAGCAATTGCACGATGAATTCATCGAAAATACCCTAACCAACTATTACTTGCCTTTTGGTATCGCTCCCAACTTCCTCATCAATGGGAAAATGGTAGCCATTCCCATGGCGATTGAAGAAAGCTCGGTGGTGGCCGCCGCTTCCAAAGCTGCTACTTTTTGGCTTTCCCGTGGCGGATTTTCAGCTAAGGTCATTTCAACCGTTAAAATCGGACACGTTCATTTCATTTGGAATGGAGAAGATTTTCGCAAATTGGAAGCCTTTGTTGACGGGCTTCAGCAACGTTTTTTGGATGCCACCGATCACATTACCGCTAACATGCGGGCTCGAGGTGGTGGCATTCTCAGCATTCGATTGGTCGATAAAACGGAAGATGAGCCTAACTATTTTCAGTTGGAAGCTCGTTTCGACACGGTTGATTCCATGGGTGCTAATTTTATCAACTCTTGCTTGGAAGCCTTTGCTGCCGTACTTAAAGAAGAAGTTCTAAACTTTAACGCCTTTACATCGGCAGAAGAACGCGAATTGGATGTGGTGATGTGCATTCTTTCCAATTTTACACCCGAATGTTTGGTTCGTGCCGAAGTAAAGTGCAAGGTAGAAGATTTGAAAGATGGACAAGTATCGGGCGAAGAATTCGTTCGCAAGTTCCAAAGGGCCATCAATATTGCCAATGCCGAACCTTACCGAGCGGCAACTCATAACAAAGGAATCATGAATGGGATCGACGCCGTAGTCATTGCTACCGGCAACGATTTCCGTGCCGTTGAGGCATGTGCCCATTCCTACGCTGCGAAAACGGGTAGATACAAATCGTTGACCCAATGTACCGTGGAAAATGGCGAATTCTGTTTTTACATCGAAATTCCAATGGCTTTGGGAGTGGTTGGAGGCCTTACAAGTTTGCATCCGATGGTTAAATTCTCGTTGGAGTTATTAGGGAAACCAAGCGCACCTGAATTGATGATGATCATCGCTTCAAGTGGATTGGCCCAGAATTTTGCGGCCTTGCGTGCTTTGGTAACAACGGGAATTCAAAAAGGACACATGAAAATGCACCTGTTGAATATCTTAAACCAACTGGGTGCTACCGAAGAAGAGCGCGAACATGTTAAATCTTATTTTGAAGATAAAGTGGTGGTTCATGCCGAAGTGGTTCAATACTTCTGTACTATGCGTGGGGTAAACCAAGCTGATCTGCATGGTCACTAATTCAGAAATTATTTTTTCAGCCCATGCTCACGGGAAAATCCTACTTTCAGGAGAATATGCCATTTTGGATGGAGCCAAGGGTTTAGCAATTCCCTTAAAAAAGGGACAAACCCTTCAAATTGGAACATCAAGCTCCCAAGATGCCTACATCCTTTCCTTGGATGTTGAAGGAAATCCATGGTTTGAAGCCCGGTTTCATCCCGAAACGTTGGGTGTAGAAATGCCCATCGGCACCAAAGAAATGTTAGATCGGTGGATGATGGTTTTTGAATTTGCTAAACAAAAAGGAATCGATCTTCAGCAAAAGTTAACGGGGATTCAAGCGGTCTTTCAATTGGAGTTTCCCCGTGAATGGGGGTGGGGAAGCAGTTCTACATGGATTGCGCTCCTCGCCAAATGGTTAGAATTGGATGCTTGGGAATTGAACAAGCATGTTTTTGGAGGAAGCGGTTACGATGTTTTCGCTTCTTTTTCAACTTCTCCTTATTTTTTCAAATTGAAAGACGGAGTTCCTGAATTCGAGAATATTCCATGGAATCCATCTTTTTCAAATCAATTGTTTCTGGTATATTTAGGTCAGAAACAAGACACGAGAGCAGGAATTTCCTTGTATCAATCTCGAAAAACCAACGTAAAATGGGAAGGTTTTGTAGATAAGGCAAACAGTTGTTCCATTCATTTGAGCAAGGCCGAAAATCTTTTTGAATTTGAGTCTTATTTGCAAGAACACGAAAGTATCATTCGAATTTTAATTGGGGAAGAAACGATTCAGAATAGGTTATTTCCCGATTATCGGTTTGGAACTGTAAAAAGTTTGGGAGCATGGGGTGGAGACTTTGTGCTTGCCACGGGTTCTTTTCAACAAGTTCAAGATTACTTTTTCAAAGAAAAGGGTTTGATGGTATTGCCCTTGAAGGCCTTGATGGTCAATGCTTAAGAAACGGCGCTAAAATCGCGTTTTCCTTTATTTCTCTTTTTCAATTCCTCTACCACAAAGGCGTAGTCATTATTTGGCTGCACTGTGTTCGCCTCAATCAATGTCGTTGCAGCCAATCTCGATTGCGTCATGATTTCCCCATCGGTGGCCAGATTGGCGAATTTGAGATCTAAAATTCCACTCTGACGGACGCCACTCATTTCACCCGGCCCTCGTAACTGAAGATCAACCTCAGCAATTTTAAATCCATCGGTGGTATCTACCATGGTTTTGATTCGAGTTCTGCCATCGGTGCTGAGTTTGTCTCCGGTCATCAAAATGCAGAAACTCTGTTCAGCACCACGGCCCACTCGTCCACGCAATTGATGCAACTGCGAAAGGCCGAATCGCTCGGCATTTTCAATCACCATCACCGAAGCATTCGGAACGTTTACTCCAACCTCAATCACCGTTGTTGCCACCATGATGTGGCAATTTCCTTTTACGAACTGATCCATTTCAAAAGCTTTATCGGCCGGTTTCATTTTTCCATGTACGATGGCTACCTGGTATTTCGGTCTTGGAAATGACCTTAGCATGGCCTCGTACCCATCCATCAGGAATTTCAAATCCATGTTTTCCGATTCTTCAATCATGGGGTAAACCACATAAACTTGCCGTCCAAGATGGATTTGTTCCCGCATGAACTCCAAAACCCGAATGCGTTGTTTGTCGGTAAAATGTATGGTTTGAATGGGTTTTCTGCCTACCGGTAATTCATCAATGATAGAAATATCGAGATCGCCGTAGAGCGTCATGGCCAGCGTTCTCGGAATGGGCGTGGCCGTCATTACCAAAATATGCGGTGGAATGGGTGCTTTTTTCCAAAGTTTGCTTCGTTGTTCCACCCCAAACCGGTGTTGTTCATCGATAACGGCAAGTCCGAGACTTTTAAACTTAACCGGATCTTCAATCAAGGCGTGAGTTCCTACTAAAATATGGATTTCGCCGCTTAAAATTCCTTCGTGGATTCGGGTTCTTTCCGATTTTTTGGTGGAGCCGGTAAGTAAAGCGATTCCAATGGGAAAGTTTTGAAGAAGTTCGCTCAGGCCCCGGTAGTGTTGGGTAGCTAGAATCTCGGTCGGGGCCATCATGCAAGATTGGAATCCGTTATCGGCCGCAATGAGCATCGATAGAAGGGCCACGATGGTTTTTCCTGATCCTACATCACCCTGAACCAATCGATTCATTTGCTTTCCCGTTTTCATGTCGTTCCGAATTTCCTTTACTACTCTTTTCTGAGCGTTGGTCAATTCAAAGGGAAGGTGTTGTTGGTAGAAAGAGTTGAATAGGGTTCCTATCGAATCGAAGATGTTTCCTGCAAAGTTTTTCTTTCTCAATTGGTTGTTAAGTAAGAGTTCCATCTGCACATAGAATAACTCCTCGAATTTCAGTCGGTTTTTAGCTTGAAAAAAAGCTTCTCTGCCAGTAGGAAAATGCAATTCTTGGTAACTTTTGGATCGAGAGAGCAGAGAAAATTGCTGAAGTAGGGCCGAGGGTAAATTTTCGGGAATGGAAATACCAACGGAAAAAATTTCGGTTGATATTTTCGCCAATGATTTGGAATCCAGTTTTTTAGCTCGCATTTTTTCGGTGACCGAATAAACGGGCTGAATACCAGAAACCTTGTTTTGTTGAAACGATTCCCACGTTTCCATCTCAGGGTGGCTCATATTCAATTCCTGCCGAAACAAACTGGGTTTACCGTAGGCTACGTAAACCTCTCCAAGTTTGAGGGAAGTAGCAAGCCAACGTACACCTTGGAACCAAACCAATTCGAGCACACCGGTATCGTCTTGAATTTTTCCGGTTAGTCGTGCTCGAGGTCCCTGTCCGATTTTCTCCAGCCGAATTAGTTTTCCGGCGACTTGGATGTAATTGTCGTCAGATTGAATCTCGTTGATTTTGTTGATTTTAGATCGGTCAACGTAGCGAAAAGGAATGTGATGAATAAAATCCCCAATGGTGTGAATGCTCAATTCTTGACCAAGAAGTTCGGCCTTTTGAGGGCCAACTCCTTTTACATACATCAACGATTGGTCGAGGGAATAGGGCATAAGCGATTACAAAATAAATAGGATTTTCAAGGAGTTGGTCGGTTTTGTTTTCTTTTCCTGAGTTGGGGGAGCCAAAAGTGGATG
>JAIYBD010000123.1 GCA_027488715.1 Bacteroidota bacterium
AACGTAGGTTGAAACGCTTTCTTTTCTTTCCAAAGAAATTTTCACTTCAATCTTATCTCCAAAAATCATCCAATAAGGATAAGGTAATTCTTTGAAAGAAGGATGAATTTTAAGCTCTGCGGCCAGTTTGATCATTCCGGAAATGTTCAACGAACGCAAAGTAGAAACATTGAATCCTTCTGGAACCCATGCGAAGTAGGATTTTTCGGGAACGTATTGTTGAATTTCAATACCTGAAGCTAGCAATCGCTCCATTTCTGCGGTATTCAAAAAATGAGAAACTTGAATGATTCGGAAAATTTTTCCTGAATTGCCTTCGGTGTTTTCCTTCATTTCGTAACGGCCTGCTGGATCTACCGTACCGGTGATAAGACGAACAGGTTCGGCGGCCAACGAGGAGCAAATACCTAAACCTATCCAAGCTGCGAGGAAGTGTTTTTTCATTGTTTATTTTTTTTCGATAATTGGTCTAATCTCTTTTTTTCTGCTTCAGTTAAGCTGTTGTATCCTTTATCGCTGATTTTATCCAGCAAATAATTGATTTCACTTTCGATGCTGAAATCCTCCTTACGGAATTCTTCCAACTTTTTTTTGGAAACAGTTTTACTACTTATGGACTTCCATTTCCATCCTAGTTGCATGGAAAAAAGAAAAAAAGTCGTGGGTAAAATTAAGGCTAAAAACAACCACGTATGCTGCATCATGATTTCCGGTTGAAACAATACGGAAAGCAAGACTCCCGTAATAGCACCTCCCAAATGAGCCTCGTGTCCAATGCGATCATTTTGTTTTTTAATTCCGTAAATGGAGAACAAAACGTACCCAATAGCAAACAACCAAGCCGGCATGGGAATGAAGAAAATTAGAATGGTTTGGTATGGGTTTACCAAAATGGATGAAAAAATAATACCTGCAACGGCACCGCTAGCACCCAAGGCTCGATAATTGAAATTGCTTTTGTTCAATTGAACCGCCAATAAATTTCCTACCAACAATGAACCTACATAAATGGCCATAAAGGGAAATGGACCAAACGACATGCCTACGTTGTTGGCGAAAAACCAAAACGACATCATGTTGAAAATCAAATGGGTCCAATCGGCATGAAGAAATCCCGACGTAAAGTATCGGTGGTACTCTTTGTTCACCACAATCGAGCGAACATGCAATAAAAATTTTTCTTGAAAAGATAAATTTTTGAATCCCTGATAAGAAAAAACAATATTTCCTATCAAAATGGCCGCTGTTAAGAATAGAATTTGACCGTCTCTCATTTCACCGATTCCATTTCTATTTTCAATTTAAACGCAAGCTTTTTAGCCATGGCATTGTAATTCCAATCATCACCAATCCAAAGTGAGCTTTCCTCGTTCGCCAACGCTTTGGAAAGGGATTTGCCTTCGGATTGGTAAATTCTCAGGACATAAAAAGGAAAAGGCGCTTTCAACTGAATTCCTTGAGCATCCCTCATCATCAACCCCGCCTTTCCATCTAAAACTCCTTGATATTCGTATTTTCCTTTACGATTATTGAAGGCAGAGTCGGGTTCGATCGAACCAAAGTCAGCAATAAGATAAAAGGAGCCATCGGGACGGGTAAGGGCTGGGGCACCCGTTGTTCCAAAAATAGTGCCGTTCAAATTGCCCCGGTAAACTTGCTCATTTTGGTCTCCGTAAAAATAAAAAACGGGGCAAAAATTGAAACTATCGGTAAAAGCCTTCTGTATAGCTAGGTGTGTTCGAGTGCGACGAGCTAAAAAGGTATCGATTTGCGCCTGATTTCCCGATTTTTCTAAAGCTTTTAATTGCAAACTCATCATGGGTAAACGCACCAAAAGAAATCCCGATTGAAGCTTTTGAGCCCTATTTTGATCCTCCTGGGGTAATGGAATCATCTTTTCTTTCTTGGAGCGAAAATCAGGGGTGATTTGTAAAGCAAACGAAGTATTGGAATAACCGGGAATATCGCTGATGAAAGAATGCTGGAATTGAAGAGCGACCTTCGGAGAAAACGCGATCTGTATTCCAGCAATGGGTTCCCAGCGATTGGCCAAGGCAGGATGCTTGAATTCGGCATTCGGAGAAAGGGTGTCTCCAGTGATATTCCGACTCGTCATGATGGCGTTAGAATACTGTAATCCACCAAAAACAGAGATTTCTGAATTGATTTGATAAAATCCAATACCTCGAAAATCACTTCGAATGGAACGAAATTGGGTGGAAGTGTTGAGGTCGTTTCCACCGCGAAAGGAAAGATTGGTTCCCAATTCAAATCCACCACGATTCCATTTTTTCTGGTAATGCAATCCGGTAAGCGGTGCAACTACGCGACGGGTATTTTCGGAATCGCTCCAAGTAATTTGAGACCGATTCATTCCTAACGAAATGCGCCAGGGTTGGGATTTTGCCGGTTGAAAAAACAACATTCCAAGGAGAAAAAGGAAGAGGGGTGCTTTCATGCTTCAAACTTACTAAAAAATGGAAACGTTTGAAACGGCTCTGGGTTTTAGTTTTGCCCAACCATGAAAAAAGAAGAATTATGGGCCCGATTGGCCCTCCTGGAATTGGAGGGGCTTGGCCCGGTAGGAGCACATGCCTTATTGAGTAAATTCGGATCAGCGGAAGCCATTTTTAAGGCCAAACTGCATCAAATTTTGTCGGTTTATCGAATCAATAAAAAAGTAGCCGATCAAATTCGAAAACCAGAAACAGCTTTTAAAAAGGCCGAAAAAGAAGTTCAGTTCATTGAAAGAGAATCGATTGAAGTGATTCATTTGGATGATCATCACTATCCCTATAAACTTGCCCAATGTCCGGATGCACCATTTATCCTTTTTTCGAAAGGCCAAGTTCCAACCGAAAAACAACGAACCGTAGGAATTGTGGGCACCCGAAACATCAGCAAATACGGAAAGGAATTGGTGGAAGAGCTTACAGATTCGTTGAAAAATACTGGCGTTTGGGTGGTAAGTGGATTGGCGGCTGGGATCGATGGAGAGGCCCATCGGTCGGCTTGTTTGCACAACCTGCCCACGTTGGGGGTGATGGGCACCGGAATGGATTTGATTTACCCTTATGTTCAC
>JAIYBD010000199.1 GCA_027488715.1 Bacteroidota bacterium
CCGGTGGCTCTTTATCGGAAATTGGTAGATCATTACCGCATCGAGATTCCGGTGACCGAGCAAAACGGACACACTTTTGTGCGGTATTCGTTCCAGGCCTTGAATCAAGAGGAACAGTTATCATATTTACTTGAGGTTCTTCAAAAAGAAAAAGGATGAAAAAGTGGTTTTTCATTTGCCTCGTAATTTTTTTCGCTTGCAGCGGAATCGATGGTGAGGGCAGAAGGTTAGTGAGAAAAGAATCAACCAAAGAATTCATTTATGTGGTTTATTCTTCCAGTTTTCCGCCCGATATGGCGATGAAGATGAGAAAAGAAATCGAGCAGTTTTACCAGGTAAAAACCAAAACGTTGCCGCCCGTTTCCTTGCCCAAGAAAACCATGACGGCCATTCAAGGGCGGTATCAAGCCAATCGAATTTTGGATTGGATGAAGGAGAAATACCGAAACAAAAATGCCAAAGTGATTTTGCTAACGAACGCCGATATTTGTACCGACCGGAATTTGAATGGGAAAATTAATCCCAATTACAGGATTTTTGGCTTGGGAGTTCGACCCGGTAACTTTTGTGTGGTCACCATAAGTCGATTCGGGAACAAAAAAGTGGAGAGGAAATTGGCGTATGTGGTGCTGCACGAATTGGGTCATAACTACGGATTGGAACATTGCACCACCCCACATTGCATGATGAAGGATGCCCAAGGTAAAGGGGCAAACATTGAGAATGAACCCAAGCAATTCTGCAAGAAGTGCCGGAATTTGATAAGGAAATAACCTTAAAATGAGGATGGTTGAATTGATTGACTAACTTTTAAATGTTTTCATTTTTTGTTTCACTTGGTTTTCAGAAGAAAACCCAACGAACTCCTAAAAATGAAATAGAACTTGCACTTAAAATAAAATCGCAATATGAATGCCAGAAGTAATAAGTTAACTTCCTTGGAGGATTTTAAAGAAAATAATTACGGTAAACTCGGGACAAAAAAACGGGATGAAATTGAAACGGGGTACGAAATCTTTAAAATGGGTGTTCTCATTCATGATAAAAGAATTGAATTAGGGATGACCCAAGAACAACTAGCTGAAAAGGTTGGAACTTCAAAATCATACATCTCAAAAATCGAGAATAATATCAAAGAGGCTAGAATTTCAACGCTTCAAAAAATCGTTGAGCGCGGTTTTGGTGGGCATTTAGAGTTTTTGATAAAGTTTTGATCATTGGGGCAAGAACATTTGTTACTTCACCATTTGAAAAGCAAAAACGGCAGGTTATTCCCCTTTCGCCAAAGCCATGAGATCCAACAATTCACGATGAATTTCGGGGCATCCCGCAGCGATCTGTCCGCCAAATAACCAGTTGGTCCCGCCGGAAAAGTCGGTAACGATTCCGCCGGCTTCTTGAACCAAGAGCGCACCGGCACTGACGTCCCACGGGTTTAGGCTAAATTCAAAAAATCCGTCGAGTTTCCCTTCGGCCGTGTAGGCCAAATCGAGGGTGGCAGCACCCATCCGTCTCAATCCACGGCTGCTGCGCATCATCGCTTCCATCACCCTCAAGTACCAATCCAAATGGGTGAAATCCACGTGCGGAAATCCGGTCGCCATCAAGGTGTCTTTCAGCGTTTTTTTGATTTTCATTTGAATGGGCTGGCCATTTTTAAAGGCTCCTTCTCCCTTGATGGCGTGATAGATGGAATGATGGAAAACATCGGCAATCCAACCGGCCACCACCTCATCTTTTTCCATCAGCGCCACGTTGATTCCTACGAATGGAATGCCCTGAACGAAGTTGGTGGTCCCATCCAAGGGATCGATGATCCAGACCAACTTTTCATTTTTTCGGCCCGCCGTTCCTTCTTCGGTGAGAAATCCGGCTTCGGGTAGAATTTTTCGAAGGCCTTCCACCAGCATTTTTTCGGCCGTTTCATCCACATAACTCACCAAGCTGTTGATGCTTTTTTCGCGAACATCTACCTCTGAGAAATTCAATCTTGCATTTTCAATGTATTGACTTACTTCCGATAAAATGTTCTCTACTTGTTTGAAAGATGGATTCATTTTTTTTTGCTTCAAGCCCTAAAATTATTGGAAATTGGATGATGTTCAACATACTTTTTAACCTAATTTGGTTTATCTTTGTCATGAATCGTCTGAATCTATGTTATTTAATTCTTTAGAATTTTTCATATTTCTTCCCATTGTCTTTTTTGTTTATTGGAAAATTTTAAGTTCCAGGGTTTCATTTCAAAATATTTTTTTACTTGGTGCTAGTTATTTATTCTATGCTTGGTGGGATTGGCGATTTTTGTTTTTGCTGGCATTTTCTACGTTACTTGATTTTTATTCGGGTTTATTAATTCAAAATTCGAATCACGCTAGGGGGAGGAAGTTTTGGTTGATTACCTCAGTCTTGATTAACATTGGATTTTTGATGTTTTTCAAGTACTACAATTTCTTTGCTGATAGCTTAAGGGATTCTTTTTTAAGCCTTGGAATTTCGCTTGATTTGCCCACATTAAAATTGATTTTGCCTGTTGGAATATCATTTTACACATTTCATGGGATGTCGTACGTTTTTGATATTTATCGAAATCAAGGTAAACCGACCAAGAATTTGGTGAACTACAGTTTGTTTGTTAGTTATTTCCCATTGTTGGTAGCGGGGCCCATTGAACGTGCCAGCCATTTGCTTCCTCAGTTGGAGGTTCCGCGCAAGTGGAATTGGAAACAATTCAAAGAGGGTTTGTTTTTGGTTTCTTGGGGTTTTTTCAAGAAAGTGGTCATTGCCGATTCATTAGCTGTTTTTGTAGATGAGGTATTTAAGAACTATCAGCATGAATCTGGAATTAATTTATTGGTAGGGGCTGTTTTCTTTTCATTTCAGATTTATGGAGATTTTAGTGGTTATTCGGATATTGCCCGTGGCGTTTCTAAGTTTTTTGGCATTGAGTTGCTGTTAAATTTCAATTTTCCATACTTCAGTCGATCCATTCCTGAGTTTTGGAAAAGGTGGCACATCAGCTTATCGTCGTGGTTTAGGGATTATCTTTTTATTCCTTTAGGGGGATCAAAGGAAGGGAAGTTAAAAGCCCTCCGGAATGTGATCATTATTTTTCTTGTTTCTGGTTTTTGGCACGGAGCCAATTGGACTTTTATTATTTGGGGAGGAATTCATGCTTTGATGTACATCCCAAGTTTTTTATTTGGTTCACACAAAAAGTACAAGGGAACCGAATTTTCAACCGGAAAATGGTACCCTTCGTTAAGGGAAGGTCTTTCCATACTTGCTACTTTTGCGTTGGTTACCGTAGCATGGATTTTCTTCCGAGCCGATGATGTTAGTACGGCATGGAATTTTATTCATCGCATGGTTTCAGCCATGTTTTCTAATTTCTCCATCGACATTCGACATCTTTTCAATTTTACCTACATCGTCATTTTTATTCTATTGGATTTGATTTTACACGCTAAAAAGGAAGTGAAATATGCTTGGCAAATCATCTTCTTCCTTCTTGCTATGTTGTTGATTTTAAATGGAGAGAAGCCCAATTTTTTATATTTTCAATTTTAGGGATGAGAAATTATTTGCCACTTGTATGCTTTGGACTTTTCTTATTGGTGTACCCATGGAGAGTGTTAAAGACCAATGATTTTTATCGAATTCAGGTCATCAAAAACCACGATTTTACCTCTGATTCTGTAATCATTGGAGATTCTCGACTCCGAAATTTGAAGTTGAAGGGATATCAAAATTTATCCATTGCAGGAATCGGAATGCCCGAAATGCATGAAATCCTCAAGCAAATTGTTTCAAACCGCCCAACATTATCCAAGGTGGTTATTTGCCTCGATCCCGAACATCTGATGAATTACAATCATTTTGAAGTATTACAAAGAGATAACCCCATTCCAAAAGAAGAAAACCTCAGCATTCAACGAATGGCTCGTACCTACGGAGATTCACTGTATTTGATTAAAGAGAAAAGTTTCATGGAGAAAATTCGCTTTTTTGGATTGATTGGTGAGATTTCAACCCGAATTCGAATGCCTCTTTACATTTTTAGGGATTTCAAAGAATACTACTTTTCTAATGGAGATTACTTATGCCATTCCAAAAAAAATTCGGCTAAACCCAAGGCCGATGAACGAAATTGGAAATTGAAAAAACCTTCTCCTGTTAATCAAGAATACGGAAAACAGCTGTTTAAATTACTTTCGAATACCCCAAATATTGAGGTTATTTGGGTAATACCAGATCGTTACGGGCAATATCATTCTTCTTTTGTGAACGAGTACAAAGGTTGGATTGAATCCATGGGAGGAAAACCCCAATGGCGAAACATGGCTGATGTGGTTTCAAATGAAGACTTTTTTGATCAAAAGCACCTCAATTGCAACGGTCTTGAAAAAGTTGGAAATTTTATCGTAAACTAAACTTTAGCTAATTCAACGATTATTCCGTTCAAGGATTCCTGAATGCGCAGCTGACATCCCAAACGGCTGTTGTCTTTCACAAAAAATGCCTGATCCAGCATATCCAATTCGGCATCGCTTTGCTCGGGAAGTTCGTGATCGCTCAATACATACACGTGGCAACTGGCGCAAAGGGCCATGCCTCCACAGGTTCCTTCCACGGGCAATTCGCTTCCTTTGCAAACTTCCATGAG
>JAIYBD010000048.1 GCA_027488715.1 Bacteroidota bacterium
TAACTGGTAATCGTTGCTGGCTTTACAATCGCTGGAACCCCAGCTAACAAATTCACCGCAATTTTCTCCAACATACCCCAAACAGGAAAATTGAAAGCGTTGATGTGAATGGCCACTCCTTCTTTAGGAACCAACAAATGGTGCCCCCCGAAAGTTCCTCCCTTGGAAAGACTCACAAAATCTCCATCGTAAGCATACGGCTTATCCGGAAATTGGCGTCGCAAAGAAGCATAGGAAAATAAATTCCCTATTCCCCCTTCGATGTCCACCCAAGAATCCACTTTTGTGGCTCCTGTTGCAGCACTGAGCGCGTAATATTTATCTTTATTCGCCAACAAGTGCTGGGCCAACGATCGCAAAGCGCGTCCTCGCTCGTGGAAGGTCAATTTCCGCAAAGCGGGTCCGCCAACCGAACGAGCGTACTGCATCATTTCTCCCAAATTGATTTTTTCAGATCCTGCAGTAGCGATCACTTCACCCGAAATCGCATGAAAAAGCTGATTTTCTTCTCCTGGAATCCACTGACCGCAGGCGTAATTTTTTAAAGCAACACTCATGATTTATGCTTTTTCTAAAACGATGGCATAACCTTGCCCTACCCCAATGCACATGGTGGCCAAAGCATATTTTTTATTGGAAGCTGCCAACTGACGAGCTGCCGTAAGCGTGATTCGTGCACCCGACATTCCAAGTGGATGTCCAAGTGCGATGGCACCTCCGTTCACATTGATGCGAGGATCATTGGCGTCCAAACCCAAAGCATCGGTACACGCTAGAACTTGGGCAGAAAATGCTTCATTAAATTCCAAAACTTCAACTTGATCCAAGGTTAATCCGGCTCGTTTCAACGCCAATTGAGAGGCAGGAACAGGTCCAATTCCCATGATTCGAGGTTCTACTCCGGCTACTCCTGTGGATACAATTCGAGCCAACGGATTCAGATGATGTTCTCGAACAGCTTTCTCGCTAGCGATCAACAAGGCAGCAGCGCCATCGTTCAGTCCACTTGCATTTCCAGCCGTTACACTACCGTCTTTCCGGAAAGCAGGTCGCAAACCGGCCAAGCCTTCCATGGTGGTTTTTGGTTTGATGAATTCGTCGTGGGAAATCATCAACGGTTCCCCTTTCTTTTGAGGAATGGTAACAGGTATGATTTCACCAGAGAACCATCCGTTTTCACGAGCTTGGGTCGCCTTCATTTGAGAATGGTACGCAAATTCGTCTTGCCTTTCGCGGCTGATGCCGTATTGATCGGCTAGATTCTCGGCCGTTTCACCCATGGCATCCACGCCGTACATTTCCTTCATTTTGGAATTGATGAACCTCCAACCAAAGGAGCTATCAAACATTTGGGCATCACGTCCGAAAGCGGAAGATGTTTTTGAAATAACCCAAGGAGAACGAGTCATGTGCTCTACTCCGCCTGCGATCACCAAGTCGCCTTCGCCAGCCAAAATCATGCGATGAGCCCCCGCAACGGCGCTCATACCTGATGCGCACAATCGATTCACGGTTTCACCGGGAACCGAAAAGGGAAGACCGGCCAAAAGCAGCGACATGCGCGCTACGTTTCGATTGTCTTCTCCAGCTTGGTTGGCACAACCCATGATCACGTCGGCAACCAAGGCCGGGTCGAGGTTGGCATTTCGCGCCATCAATTCTTTTAGCACAAGTGCTCCGAGATCGTCGGCGCGAACGGGGCTCAAAGCCCCACCGAAATTCCCAATGGGAGTTCGGATTCCATCTACAATAAAACTCATTTTCCTTGGTAATGGGGTTTTCGTTTTTCTAAAAATGCGGCAACACCTTCTTGGTGATCTTCCGTTGCTCCAGCTTTGGCTTGATAAAGGGCCTCGGCCTGTAATTGTTGGGAAAGGTTTGACTCAAAAGATTGATTCAATAATTTTTTGGTAAATCCAAAGGCTTTGGTCGGTTGAACGGCCAATTGACTAGCTAAATTCTTGGATTTTTCCAAGGCCGTTCCATTTTCAGAGACATCGTAAATCATGCCCAACGATTTTGCTTCAGTGGCCATGACTTTATCTCCCAAAAACATCATTCGAGTGGCTTGCGCCATCCCTACCAATCGGGGTAAAATCCAGGTTCCACCGGTATCGGGCACTAATCCAATTTTACTGAATGCCTGAACAAAAGCTACTGATTCATCAGCAATGACAAAATCGCAAACCAAGGCTAAATTAGCTCCGGCACCGGCTGCGACTCCATTCACTGCGGCAATTACCGGCTTTTCCAATTCACGAATTTTCGTAACAATGGGATTGTAATGTTCTTCAACAATCTTTTGAATGGGTTTGGGGGTTGGATTCGTTTCCGAAGTGAGCACTTCTTGCAAATCCTGACCGGCACAAAATCCACGACCTTCACCGGTGATGATTACCGCACGAATTTCTGGATCTTGTCCAGCCTGATCCAACGCCATCTGAGTTTCTTTGGCCATGGACTCATTGAAAGAATTCAAAACTTCAGGGCGATTCAAGGTGAGAATCATTACCCCTTGGTTAACTTCTACGGAAATAAAAGTCGTATTCATCTTATAAATGGGCTAAAACGTTTAAGAAAAATCGATGAGATTTTTGGAGCGAAGAAATACTGGCTCGCTCATCGGGAGAGTGGGCACCGCGGATGGTCGGACCAAAGGATATCATATCCAATCCGGGATAGCGCTCTCCTAAAATACCGCATTCTAGTCCTGCGTGGCAGGCTAAAACTTTGGGTTCGGTTCCAAAAAGGGAGCGGTATCGATCAACCATCACCGTAAGGATGGTGGAATTCGGGTTGGGCTTCCATCCGGGGTAGCTTCCGCTATGCGTTACGTGGGCGCCCAAGACATTCCATGGGGCGGCAACGGTATTGGCAACGTCTTCTTTAGACGATTCCACGGAACTGCGTTGAAGGGTAAGTACTCGTGCTTTTCCTTCCCAACATTCTACCCGTGCTACGTTATTCGAAGCTTCAACCAAATCGGCAATGTCGGGGCTCATGCGAAAAACTCCATTGAAAGAAGCCACCAAGGCATTGATGAATTGTTTTTGATGGACGGGCGACATCGATTTCCCCGAAAGGTCAATTTCTTCCAAACTTACTTCGAAATTGGGATCTACAGAAAGTAACTCCTCTTTGATTTCAGAAACCAAGCGGTCCAATTGTTTTTTGAACGATTGAAAATTGGTTTCGTCGGTATAGAAATCAGCCACAGCTTCGCGAGGGATGGCATTTCGAAGGCTTCCTCCTTCCATGCGAACCAAACGGATTGGGGCATGCTGAAGCAAACGCGCCATGATTTTGTTCGCATTTCCACGTTGGAGGTGAATGTCGGTACCCGAGTGTCCGCCCACCAATCCTTTCACGGTGATGCGATAGCCTTTCCCATTTCCTTCAGAATCCAAATCGTAATTCCAATCGATGGTGGTATCGATTCCACCTGCGCAACCGATGGTAAACTCATCATCTTCTTCGGTATCGATGTTCAATAGAATTTTTCCTTCGAGAATTCCTTGTTCCAACTCTTTGGCGCCGGTCATTCCAGTCTCTTCATCGATGGTAAAAAGCGCCTCAATTGCGGGATGAGCAATATCCTTGGCTGCGAGCACAGCCATGATCATGGCCACACCGAGACCGTTATCGGCTCCGAGGGTTGTTCCTTTGGCACGAACCCAATCACCGTCTACCCACGTTTGAATTCCTTGAGTAGCGAAATCGAAAACGGTATCGTTATTTTTTTGATGCACCATGTCGATGTGGGCCTGCAAAATCACTGTTGGAGATTGTTCTTTTCCCGGAGTTGCTGGCTTTTTGATGATCACATTTCCAATGGGATCACGGTAGGTATTCAATCCGAATCGATTCCCGAAATCGACCATAAATTGAATGATTTGCTCTTCTTTTTTGGACGCCCGAGGAACCGCATTGAGATCTTCAAAATGATTCCATACATCGATGGGTTGCATTTGTCTAACTTCCGACATTGTTTTTTTCTTTTAAGCAACGGACACTTATGCCGTTGGATTTATCATTGTTGTACTTGAAAATATTAGCTGAATAAAAGTAAAGGGTTCGGTAGAACGCATTTTGGCTTGAGTTATCGGAACTACTCCAAAAATTTGCCGTACCACCTTGGTCGCGAAAGGGGCCAATCGTTGCCCGGTATCCCGCCGGTTGCGCATTGAATCCAAAGGCATCCGTTCCGTTTCCGCCTTCATTCCAATGGTTTTTTCCTTTCAATTTTAAACCCACTTGGGGAGACGAATTGGTTGACTCCAAGAGGGCATCACGCTCGACAAAACCAATCAACTCTTCCCAATCTTGATCCGAGGGAATAGTCCAACCTGGGGGAGCAATTTTTCTAGGATCAGCCACGGCATGCCAATTGTAAAGTCGGCCATATATTGCTTCCGTGGCGGGGTCATTGTTGTAATAGCACCACGCAGGCTTGCCCAATAATCCGTAATGTTCCCAAGTTTCATCGTCCTCAATATGAGGAATTGGATCTTCATTTTGAAAATGTGTAACCGATAAATTTTGGGAAGCCCATACTTGGGTTCCAATTTGAATGGATTGCCAAGGAACCGTGTTCATTCGAGGATTAATTTGATCAATCTCCGACAATAATATCAGCAATTGTTCTTCGGAATATTCATCCGGAAGAAGTTCAAAAACGCGTTTGAGCTGATCTTTATTAAACACGATGCAAGTTACCAAAAAAGGTCGGATCCAATGGTGAAAATTATCGACTTAACGTCAACAAAAAAGCAATCAGATGCGCTTTTTCTTCTTTGGATAATCTCACGTTTGCATTGGAGTTGTGCGTGGAAGCATAAGCATTTAATACCTCATCTAAATTTGCAGCAGTTCCTCGATGGAAGTAGGGTGCAGAAAAAGCCAACTGCCTCAACGTTGGTGTTTTGAACGCCCCTTTCATTTCGGGTCGCGGATCAATTCGATAACGACCATCATCGCCATCGTAGGGCAAAATGGAGTGAAATTGGAAATCGGTAAAAAACGGGGGAGGATGGCATGAATAACATTTTGCTTTGCCCATAAACAATTGCCATCCTTTCTTCTCGGCATCATTGAAAAGTTCCACCCTTCCGGCTACAAAACTATCCCAACGCGTTTGGGTGGATTGGATACTGCGTTGAAAATCGGCCAATGCACGAACAACTGTAGCGGGAGTTGGTCCAACACCAAAAGCTTTTTTAAAAAGACTGGGGTAAACGGAATGACCTGAGAGTCGATCGATCAACAATGGAAAAGGTAAATTCATCTCCATTGAATCTTGGATAGGCGAAAGACTGACGCGTTCCAAAGTGGGCAATCCGCCCTCAAACATAAAATGCGGACTCCAAGCCAAATTAATGAGAACAGGAATATTTCGTTTGGCCGGAGAACCATGCACTCCATCTTTCAAGGGTTGTGGAGAGGAAAATGCAAATTTGGGTTGATGGCAAGATGCACATGAAATGCTGGTATCGATGCTCAACAAGGGATCAAAAAAAAGTTTTTCCCCTAAGGCGACCCTGGCTAATTTGGATGAGTCTTGTGTTTCTTCTTTTAATCGAGGAAACTCAAAAGGAGAAGGTGTTCTTTGGCAACTCCATAAAAAAACAAGTACCAAAGGACCGAGAAATTTCATCGAAATGGATTTTGGTAACGCTGATCGGTGGTAAAAGCCGTATCATTCAACGTGTTTAGAAAAGCTTTCAGTGCAGTTCTTTCGTACAATCGCAAACGCAAACCATAGGTGGCTGATTTTCCGATGCTACCTGGATCAATATTGGGGGATAATGGATTGGGTTTTTCGTAATGATCTAAAACTTGGTCGATGGTTTGAAAACGGCCATCGTGCATGTAGGGTGCAGTAAATCCCCAATTCCGAAGCGTTGGAGTTTTAAACTTCCCAAAATCGGATGGATCTTTGGTAACTACCATACGTCCAGAATCGGCGGGAAAAGCGTCTAATCCGTTGTTTTGGTAACCAAAGTTGTTACTCAAAAACGGGTTATTCCGATTTCCGTGGCAGTGGAAGCAATCGGCACCGACCAACGTTCCAGGAGGAGGAGGAATCAACCGAACGTCGGTGACAGTGGTATTGTAAATTTCTTTTTCAAAAATTTGCAACCCATACAATTCTTGTTGAGACAACTGAACTTCTCCCCTTCTCCATTGATCGAATTTGGAATCAGCCGAAATCATGGTCAACAAAAATTGCTCAATGGCCTTGAACATCAGGGTATCGGTCACTTCATTTTCTTGAAATGCCTTTTTAAACATCTTTTGGTA
>JAIYBD010000202.1 GCA_027488715.1 Bacteroidota bacterium
CCCCATCACCTTAGAAGATCTTACTCACCTCACCGGTGTTGGAAAAGGAAAGGCGGAGAAATACGGTAAATCCTTCATTCAATACATCCAAAAATACGTCGAAGAAAACGACATCATCCGTCCCAATGATTTCGATCAATTGGTGGTAAAAAGCGTTGGAAACAAATCAGAAACAAAGATCTTTATCATCAATTGCATCGATAAACGAATTGGCCTCGACGATATCGCCCGTTCAAAAAATCTATCGTACAACGAGGTTTTGAATGAAGTTGAATCCATCGTGAAATCTGGCACCAAAATCAACATCAATTATTTTGTTGATGGCATTTTAGACCCCGAATACCAAGATGAATTGATCGAATTTTTCCGTCATAGCGAAATTGATGACCTCGAACCCATCATTCAGGAATACGGCGATGTTTATACCATTGAAGAATTACAATTGATGAAAATTAAGTTCATCAACGAGATGGCAAATTAAAATTTATGACTCCAGAGTCCGTACTACAAGCACTTTCCCGGGTTCAAGAACCCGATTTAAAAAAAGATTTAGTAACCCTTCAAATGATCCACGATTTGGTGGTCGAAGAGGGGAAAATATCCTTTACGCTGATGCTCACCACACCGGCTTGTCCGCTCAAAGAGCAGATGAAGCAGGATTGCATCCGCGAAATTCATGCCGATTTTGGTTCGAATGTTCAAGTTGAGATCAAATTCGACGCGAAACAAATCCAACGCATCGATCCCGCATCTCTATTGCCCGAAGTGAAGCAAGTCATCTTTGTTTCCAGTGGAAAAGGTGGCGTTGGAAAAAGTACCATTGCCGCCAATTTGGCGCTCGCTCTTCAACGCCTCGGTGCCGAGGTAGGGTTGCTCGATGCCGATATCTATGGTCCATCGCAGCCCATTTTATTCGATGCCGAAAGCGTTCGTCCCAGTGTAACCCAACGCGAAGACGGAAAGAACATCATGATTCCGGCTAAAGTGGAGGGGCTTGCCCTCATGTCCATCGGTTTCCTCATCGATCCCGCTCAGGCGGTGGTGTGGCGCGGACCGATGGCCAGCTCAGCTCTTCGTCAGTTCATTGCCGATACCCGGTGGGGCGCTCTGGATTATTTGGTCGTTGATCTGCCACCGGGAACGGGCGACATTCATCTAACCATGGCGCAAATGGCTCCTCAGGCCATGGCCGTGGTGGTTACCACCCCACAGTCGGTCGCCGTTTCCGATGCCCGAAAAGGAGCCGTGATGTTCAACATGGAAGGAATGAAAATTCCCATGCTTGGCATCATTGAAAACATGAGTTGGTTCGAGCCGTTGGAACATCCCGGTTCTCAATACAAAATTTTTGGAGAAGGTGGAGGAGCAACGTTAGCGAAGGAGTTCGAAACTGAATTGTTGGCTCAGGTGCCTTTGGTTTTGGGTTTGAACGATCCCGGAAGAGGCGGTTTGGTTCGCACCGAAACCCATCCGTTGTATTCGATTTTTCAGGAATTGGCCAGCCAATTGGTTCGGAAGATGAGCATTCAGCAAGAAAACAGGTAACGCCTTATTTTCTCGAACGAATCGGAATCCAAATTTCTTCTTCCCCTTGGGGATCATTCAGTTGATATCCCGGCGGCATAAAACAAAAATGGATGCGATCATCCAATTCGTAATGGCTTTGAGGCAACCATTGCCCGAAAAATGCGCCCATGGTTTGCGGAAACGTTTCTGCCGTTCCTCGGTGAACGAAAACCGCAAACAATCCCCCTTCAATCGTCAATGTATCCCAACCCTCAGGGGCAGATAAACCCGTTTCCAATGGAATCGCTGGAGCGTATTCAAAAGGATTCATGGGGCTGAATGCCTCGAAATAGTGATCGGGGTATTTTTGAAGCGAATACGATCCATCGATTTGCAAATAACCCTGCTTTTTGGCCGCGATTCGCAAGGATTTCCACCACTCCATCGGATTTTGGGTAGCCAAACTCGTAGTGAAAAATTTCCCGATTAAGGAAAAGGATGCTCTTTCTTTGACGTGTACTTCCATCATGAAAATCGCCCTCGGGCCATGATTTCAAGGTTCACGTACGGCTCATCAAATTTTTGCGAGAGGTAACGGTTGGTAATGGCACCCCCAAAAGCGTAAGCTCCGTGGCGCATTCCCGAATCGGTCCACAAGTAATTTTCCAATCCGCCGGCTTCTTCGGCTTCCGAAAGCAAGGTGCCCAACAAATTGGAAAGTGCGATGGAAGCGGTGCGGGCGTACCTCGAAGGAATGTTCGGAACGCAATAATGGATCACATCGTATTCCCGAAAAGTCGGTTCATCGTGGGTGGTTACTCGAGAGGTTTCGAAACAACCGCCTTGGTCGATGGAAACGTCAACAATCACCGAGCCCGGCTTCATTTGCATCACCATTTCTTCGGTAACAATCATGGGACTACGGCCGTCGTTGCTGTGAATGGCACCAATCACCACATCGCATTGTTTCAATTCTTGAGTGAGGGTAGCCGGGTCGAGGACCGAGGTAAGCACACGATTCCCGATTTTATTTTGCAACCGTCGCATTTTCGTTAACGAACGGTCGAAGATGGTGACTTGAGCGCCGAGGCCAAGAGCGGCTTGGGTGGCATATTCGGCAACGGTTCCGGCGCCGAGGATGACAATTTTACTGGGAAGCAGTCCAGTAATGCCGCCAATCAGTTTGCCGCGGCCGAGAACGGTGGTGCTCAGGCATTCGGCGGCAATGAGTACGACGGATATTCCGGCAATTTCGCCCATGCTACGAACGAAAGGCAGGTTGTTTTCTGAATCTTTCAGGTATTCGTAAGCGATGGCCGTGATGCGTTTTTGGACGAGCACGTCCAAGTATTCTTTTTGTAAGGTAGGCAGATGAATGGCCGATAAAAGGATGGAATTGGGCTTGAGCAGAGGCCATTCTTCTTTTGGAGCGGGTCCAACCCGAACAATGATGGGTGCTTGATACACTTCTTCCACGCTGTACACGAGTTCGGCTCCGGCTTCGGTGTATTCGTGGTCTTCGAACGAGGCGTTGAAGCCGGCGCCGGTTTCCACCTTTACCTGAACTCCGATGGCGGCCAATCGGCTCACCGCATGCGGTGTTAATCCAACCCTTTTTTCTTGAAATCCACGTTCTTTGGGGACCCCAATCCACATGCCTTGGTTGGCCGATTTCACACCGGCCAGCTGTGCCTGTTCAATGGGATTGTGCTGGGAGGTTGTGCTCATTTCTTTAAGGTTATCGTTCTGGCATCATCGCCATGGTATTGGATTTCAATGCTGGGAGAATGGGATGGCAAAAGATCTTCAATCAATTCCGGCCATTCGATAAGGCAACGATTTCCTTGGTAAAGATAATCTTCTACGCCAATTTCCAATGCTTCTTCTATATTTTCAAGGCGGTAGAAATCAAAATGATAGATGGTTCCGGTTTTCCCCGAATATTCATTCACCAAGCTGTAGGTAGGGCTAGTTGGTTCATCTTCCACACCCCAAGCTTTGCACAGCGCTTTGATGAGCGTAGTTTTCCCCGCACCCATGGGTCCGTAGAATTTCCAAATTTTGTGTTGTTCGCCAATTTCTTCCATCAGCCATTCAGCTGCCTGGTTCATTTCATTCAACGAAAAGGTTTTTACCGAGGTAGATTGTTCCAATAAATCCATGAAAAGTCGTTATCTCGGCGTAAAAATACCAAAAGGAACGATCATTTCTTCCAAACTAATTCCTCCATGTTGAAAAGAATCTCGGTACATGGAAACATAATGGTGGTAATTGTTGGGATAAACGAAGTATTTGTCTTCATTGGCGAAAACATAGGACGCGCTAAGGGCGGATTTTGGGAGTCCAATTTTTTCCGGTTGATCTTCCCAATACAAGTCTTTGTCGTCGAAACTTAGGCTTCGGCCTTCTTTGAATCGGAGGTTGGTGGTGGTGGTTTTATCGCCGATTACCCTGGATGGTTGGTGGCAACGAATGCTTCCGTGGTCGGTGGTAATGGCCATCGTGGCATTCGGCATGCTGGCGACCAATTTCATCATTTCGAAGAGCGGGGAATGTTCAAACCAACTTTTGGTGAGGGAGCGATACCCCGCTTCATCGGGAGCCAATTGCTTCAATACGTTCATTTCACTGCGAACGTGCGAGATTAAATCGACGAAATTATAAACGATCACCACCAAATCTTCCTTCTTCCATTGATGAAATTGGTCGATCAATTGCTGCCCCGATTGGGGATTGGTCACTTTGTGGTAGCTCCATTTTTTGGTGTACCCCAATCGCTGCAATTGCAATTTCAGCAGTTCCTCTTCATGTTGATTTTTCGATCCTTCGTCACCTTCTTCCACCCAAAATTGAGGCAATTTTTGAGTAATTTCGAGGGGTGTCATTCCGGCGAAAAAGGCATTTCGAGCGAATTCCGTAGCCGTGGGAAGCATGGCGTAATAGCAAACACTGCTTTCTGGACGGAAGTATTCGGAAATGGTACTTTCAAAGGTTTTGTATTGGTCCAGCCGCAAATTATCGATCATGAATAAAAAGAGCGGGCCATCTTCAGCAAATGGCATCACCAACTTCTGAAATGCTTGATGGGAAAGAATGGGTTGGTCTTTTCCCTGCATCCAATTTCGGTATTGCCGCTTGATCATTTTTCCAAATTGAGCATTGGCCTCCACTTTTTGAGCCTCGAATACTTCCCGAAGCGAAGCGTCGTCAACCCCCTCGAGGCGCATCTCCCATTGAACCAACTTTTGAAAAACCTCAATCCATCCGTTGTGATCCATGTCGTCGTTGATCTCCATCCCCAATTGGCGAAATTCCTGGAGGTAAGATTGGGTGGTTTTTTCGTTGTAAATGCGTTTGTTATCGATGATTTTTTTGATGGATAACAGAATTTGATGGGGATTCACCGGTTTAATCAGGTAATCGCTAATCTGTTGTCCGATGGCTTCTTCCATGATGTGTTCTTCTTCACTTTTGGTGATCATCACGACTGGAAGATTGGGATTATCGGCCTTGATGGCCTGAAGGGCGGCCAATCCGCTGATGCCCGGCATATTTTCATCGAGGAACACCAGATCGAAGTGATTTTCGCGGCAAATTTGAATGGCATCCCGGCCGGAAGAGGTGGTTTGAACGATGTATCCTTTGGATTTAAGGAAGAGGATGTGAGGTTTTAACAAATCAATTTCGTCGTCGGCCCAAAGAATGGCAATGTTCTCCATAAATTGCAATAAATTTACACTTTGAAAAAAAGTAAGGTGCTCAAAGATACACGATTGATCAACAAGCGAAAGGTAATTAACGATCCGGTTTACGGATTTATTTCCTTGCGCCATGAAATTATTTTTGATTTGATGGAACACCCCTGGTTTCAGCGGTTACGTCGAATCAAACAATTGGGATTATCTCACTTCGTGTACCCCGGCGCCATGCACACCCGTTTCTCCCACGCCTTGGGCGCCATGCATCTCATGGGCATGGCCATCGATTCGCTTCGATCCAAAGGCGTTGAAATTTCGTTGGAGGAAGACGAAGCCTTGTGCATCGCCATTTTGCTGCACGATATCGGCCATGGTCCGTTTTCCCACGCTTTGGAAAATGCGCTCATCAAAAAGGTTCACCACGAACGCGTGGGATTGGCCATCATGAATAAGCTGAATTGGCATTTCCAAGGTCGTTTAGATTTGGCGATCCAAATTTTCCTGAATCAATATTCGCGCAAATTCATGCACCAATTGGTGAGTTCGCAACTGGATATTGATCGCATGGATTACCTCACCCGAGATAGTTTTTTCACCGGTGTGAACGAAGGAATCATCGGCTACGATCGGTTGCTGAAAATGATGAGCGTGAAGGAAGATCAATTGGTTTGGGAAGAGAAGGGGATTCACAGCATCGAAAAATTTATTCTGAGTCGATCCATCATGTACTGGCAGGTTTACATGCACAAAACGGTGCTTTCTGCCGAGTTTTTGATCATCGATTTGTTGAAGCGGGCCCAGGAGCTGGTTGATGCCGGACACGATTTGCCCGCTTCTCCCATGTTGAAGTGGTTCATGGAGCATCAACCCGACGATGATACCTTGGAAAACGACCCGGAAGTGCTGAATAAATTTCTCATGCTCGACGATTCCGATGTTTTGGTTTCTTGCAAAATGTGGATTACTCATTCCGATCCTACGCTTCGTTGTTTGGCGAATAAACTTTTGGATCGGGATCTTCACCAGGTTATTTTATCGAATCAACCCTTTGCATCATTAAACCTAGAAAATTGGAAGAAGTCAGTGGAAGAGATGAATGCCGAGGTAATCACTTCTTACTTGTTTGCTACTGGAATGGTAGAAAATGATGTTTACAATCCGGCCAAAGGAGCCATCAAAATTCTTCAAAAAGACGGCCGAATTGTAGATTTTGCCGAGGTTTCTACCCATATGCGACATCTGCTAGAAGAAAAAAATGTGGTGAAACACTTCGTTTATTTACCCAAAGAGTGCGTTGTATCGTAACTTAGATGTTGACATGAAGAAAGAATGGACTTTACATGCCTTGGCGCAACGGATGAACGGAAGGGTGGTTGGAGACGGGAATCGCAGGGTATCCTCGCCCGAGAAAATTGAATGGGCGAAGAAAGAGCACATCGCTTTTTTTGCCAACGAGAAATATCTTCCCTTCGTATCCACCACCGAAGCCGGCGCTATTGTCGTTTCGGAAGGATTTCCACTTGATCAATATCCCCATCAAACGTTTGTGGTGGTGGATTCTGCCTATGCTCGCTTTTCGGAACTCTTGGAATTTTTCCAGGGAGAAACCCAACGAAAGTCGGGAATTCATCC
>JAIYBD010000097.1 GCA_027488715.1 Bacteroidota bacterium
CATTTGGATTGTTATGATTTTGGTAGCGGCCGTAATGCGGATGTATTTTGTTCGCCGGAAGTGGTGGTAATTACCCCATTTTTCGGGTGGTGAAGTAAGAAAAAATACTACCCATACCTAATCCCAGCAATAGAACATAACCGATATCGGCCACTTTTAAAGCAACAGGGTAGGGGACTTGTTGGTATTCACTCAGTACCACCCATCCGAAATGTTGTTGACCTAAAACAATTCCCATTCCCGTAAGGATTCCCAAAACAGTAGCCCATCCGCTCACATGCACTCCAAACAAGATAAAAATGGTTTGGATGCTTGACCAAGGAGCGCCCAGGGCTGAAAAAATGTTGATGTCTTTTTGTTTTTCAACCACCAAAAGTCGTAAGGCGCCAATGAGGCCCATGCCGGCGATGAGAATGATAAAACTGAGGATGAGAAATCCTACCCATTTTTCCAATCGGAAGATTTGAAACAGGGTTTCTTGCTGTTCAAATCGGTTTTTAATGGAGAATTGAGCAGGAAGGATGCGGCGTATTTCTTCCTGAATGGATGCGATGGATGCACCGGGTTTGGTGAAAATCTCGATGGAGGAAACGGCCATGGAATCGTTCACCAAGCTACGCAAATACGAAATGGGGACCATGGCCAATTGCTGGTCGATTTCGGGCTCTACTTCGAATCGGCCGGTGGGCATGAACCGCTGTTGAAGGTAAGAGGAGGCGGGATCTGCAAAGTTGATGCCGCCCCTTCGAGGCAAAAATAGCGTTACATTTTGGGTGTAATCTTTGGGGTTCACTCCAAGGCGCTGATGGAGTCCGGCACCTAGCCAAATGTTGGGTGCGTTGGAATCCCACGTTGCTCCTTCTTTAAGGAAATTGGGTTTTCCCTTGGTGGAGGGAAGGAGTTGCAGGTATAGGGGAGATATTCCTTTGATTCTGGCCAAATCTTCGTATTTTCCGTAGCGAAGTAGGGCATTTTCTTCCAGGGTAAGTGCTACGCCTTTTACCCCGGTAATGCTAGTGATTTTCGAAAGTAAGATGGGATTTTCTTCGAAAAATTTCCCTTCAACCAGTTCAATTTTTAAATCGGGATCGATGCGGGAGAATAGGCTACCGACGTAATTTTCGAGTCCGTTAAAAACCGAAAGTATGATGATGAGTGCAGCCGTTCCCACCCAAACGCCGAGGAAGGCGAATAGGCTGAGCCAATGCACAAATCCCCACTTTTGGAAGGAGAAAAAGTACTTGGCGGCAACGGTGCGTGCAAACGCGTTCATGCGTCTTTGAGCAACTGGTCGATGTGTTCGTAGTAATCCATGGAATCGTCGAGGAAGAACGATAACTCCGGAATTTTTCGCATGCTACCTTTTACTAGTTTCCCAAGTTTGTATCGGATTTCTCCGGTGGCTTGCTGGATGTTTTTGAGAACGGCTTGGGGGTCTTTTGCTGCGAAGATGGAGAGGTAAATTCGGGCAACGCTAAGGTCGGCGGTAACGCGCACAATGGTTACGGTAACCATGCTGCCTTGCGCCAAAGTGGGCATTTCAAATTGCAATAGTTGTGCGATTTCTTTTTGGAGCATGCGTCCTAGTTTCAACTGCCTCGTGCTTTCCATGGGTAAATTTTTTCAAAGTTACGAATTACATTTGTGAGATGAAGTACTTGATTTTTCTCTTTTGGATTTTCTTCTCTTTTCAAGGTTTGCAATACACCAAGCAGAAAGAGTGGGTGGTTACTTCTTTTGATGATTTGAAAGATAAGAAGATACTGCCCAATGGTTTTTTTGATGGGGTTCAGGAATACCAAATTCGTCCCAATGATTTGTGGTTGTATTTTCAGGATCAAAATATCATCAAAGTGAAATTGCCTACAGGTGTTTTTGAGTTGAAGACCCAAGGACTGATTCGGGCGAATAAGTTTTTGTATTTTCAATTTCAGGAATACAAGGGAGGCGTTGCCACCGGAAAAGAGGGTTTGTTGAAATTGTTCAACAAAAAAGGAGCAGTAACACGCATCCACTTGGAGTATCGGGGTGGGGGAGGATACCAGTTTTTTCTGGAGAAGTGATTGACCCGTCCTAAAAAAAGTTTACAGTTTTACTGTGTTTTTTTGTTTTAGTCCTGGAACAAATTTACATTCATTTTTCAATCCTAATATGGGTTTACATTTTTCTATTTCATTACCTGAGTCATTTTCTTTTCGATAGTAGTTTTTCCAAAGCCTCTGGATCTGTTTTTCTAATGGATTCTCGTGTACCATAGCTGGAGTATAGAGGCTGATACTGCTGTGAGGTCTTTCCTCATTATAGAGTTTTACGACGGCTTTCAACACTTCCTGAGCATGAGATAAGTTGTTGATTTTAAATCCATTCAAATATTCTCCTTTGATTATTCCATTGATTCTTTCTGCAATGGCATTCTCTAAGGGATCCCCATTTTCAGTCATTGAAACTTGGATGTTCTGCTTTTGCAACTCTCGTACATAGGTGGCACTGCAATATTGCGAACCCCGATCGGAATGGTGGATTAGACCTGTATGTCCTGATTTCAAGGTTTTTTTCGCCATTTTTAATGCTGCCACACTTTCAATGGCCTCCATATTATCAGCTACATGATAGCCTACAATCTTTCTTGAAAAAGCATCTGTAATAAAACTGATGTAGTAGTGTCCACTTGCGGTTTTCCAATAGGTCAAATCACACACCCAAATGTGATTTGGCCCTATTGGTTCTTGATTTCGAATTAAATTGGGATACTTGCGCATCCAATGCTTCGAATTCGTAGTAATGTGATACCGTTTTCTAGGCTGAATTAATAATTGATGCTCGCGCATCAAATCAAAAAAAGCATCCCTACCTATTTTAATTTGATGAGATTCGAGAAACGATTCCATTTTGTGAAACAATTTTCGGCCTCCCAATCGGCTGTGCTGGGTGCGAATACTTTTGATCTCACTTATAACCATTTCGGCTACCAGTGCTTGCTGATATCCATGTCGTTTCCTCTGATAATAAGCCTGTCGAGTTATACCAAACCATGAGCATAGATCGGCTAAACCGATGCTCTTGAAGCGTTGCTTCATCTCTTCTACGGTTTGGTATTGAACTTTTTTCGAATGGGAATTTTAAACTCCCTTTCAGCAATATCGACCATGGTAGAAAAAGCAATAGCCTTCATTTCAGCCAATTGAACCTGCTTTTCTAGCTCTGAAATACGCTTTTGCAGTTGCAGTTTCTCAAAATCTGAATCTTCCGATTCGGCTTTTTTAATCGGTTTTGACATGCGAGTAAAGGTAAAGTTTTCCCTTGATTTTTCATGAATACCAAACTGCCGCATCCATTTAGAAATTCGGCCATGATCATCGGCATATCCCGTGTATCGGAAGTAAACCGCCGCCCGAGTTTCATTGCCACTCAGAAGATCCTTGATAATCTTCAGCTTTTCTTCATCAGTTAAGAACAATTTACCATTCTTAAATTGGCCTAATAAAGGTTTAAATAATCTTTCCATAGGTTCTTTTTTGGTGTAAACCTATTTCAGGACGAGACA
>JAIYBD010000218.1 GCA_027488715.1 Bacteroidota bacterium
AATTTGGTTGGACTACCTCAAACCCTACATCGACGATTACATGGTAGATGCCTATGGCAATGCGGTGGGTGTCATCAACCCGGGCAAGGCTTATTCGGTGGCCATTGAGGCCCACGCCGACGAAATCAGTTGGTTTGTGAACTACATCACCAGAGAGGGGTACATTTATTTAAGAAGAAACGGCGGATCCGATGCCTTGATTGCTCCATCCAAAACCGCCGTTATTCATACGTCCAAAGGAACCGTTCCGGCTATTTTCGGCTGGCCTGCCATTCATGTGCGCACCATCGAAAATGAAAAAGCACCCAAAATTGATCAAATATTTTTGGATTGTGGAGCGTCTTCCGACGAGGAGGTTGCGAAAATGGGCATTCACGTAGGTTGTGTAGTAACATTCGACGATCAGCTTTTCGAGTTGAACAACAAATACTATGTGGGCCGAGCACTCGATAATCGAATTGGTGGATACATGATTGCTCAAGTGGCAAGGAAAATTGCCGAAAGCAAACACAAATTACCGTACACCCTGTATGTGGTAAACGCTGTTCAGGAAGAAATAGGATTGCGAGGGGCTGAAATGATTTCCCGTCGATTAAAACCTGATGTTGCGATCATTACCGATGTTACCCACGATACTCAAAGTCCGATGTACGATAAAAAGACCCAAGGTGATATCAGTTGTGGCAAAGGGCCGGTGCTTACATACGGGCCGGCGGTTCAAAATAATTTGCTTCGCATGTTGGAGTTGGTGGCCGCCGAGAACAAAATTGAATTCCAACGCCAAGCCGTTTCTCGTAGCACCGGCACCGATACCGATTCGTTTGCGTACAGCGGCGAAGGTGTGCCATCGGCTTTGATTTCTTTACCCTTGAAATACATGCACACCACGGTTGAAACTGTGATGAAAAGCGACGTAGAAAAAATCATCGACTTGATGCACAAGTTTTTAGTTCAATTGCCGTTTGGTTGCGATTTTAGATACATTAAATAAAGATAAAAGCGGGGAATTAACTAAATGATTCCCCGCTTTTTTTGAATGCTGTAAGGTTAATGGATAGAATTATTTTTCCAACAACGCATTTGTGAACAGCGTTTTCGATAAAATCCGAGCATCTTCCAATTGGTGCTGAACAAGCCAGTTAGCAAATGCATGTACCCTGGCTTCAGCCATGAAACCAGCTGTTTCTTCATCCCCCAAATAGGGCGCAGTTAACGAGATGGATTCTTCCAAAGGAATATGTTCCAATTCATGCAAGGAGACATAATTTTTTAGAATCTTGGCCGATTCTTTTTGGTGTACTTTCGCATACAAGAACCCTTTTTTGGTCGCTTGAATAAAATGCGAGAGCAATTCAAAATCTGAATCAATTCGATTTTTTTTGGCCAGAATTACAGGTGAATATCCATACGGAATTTTAAAGTTGTTTAAGTGAAAATGATTTAGTTCAACTCCTCGATTTCGAGCTTCAACCCCTTCCCAATGATCAAAAATCCACGTAGCATCCGCTTTTCCCTGAAGAAGGGTATTCCAAATACCTAATTTATTGGGATAAATTACCTGTAAACGACCTGAACCTCCATCATTTTTGAGCAATTCAAATACGATGTGATCCTCGTAACGCGCTTTATACGAAGCATAGGTTTTCCCATCTAATTCTTTTGGGGATAAGATATTCGAAGATTTTAGGGTAACAATGCTGCTCAAGTCCTCTTGAAGAATGGCATAAATAGCTAAAACAGGAACCGGATTCGCCTTTGTATTCATGCTGATGACCGTTTCGAATGGAGCGATGGCCAAATCAGCCATATCCAATTCTAATTTTTTCCCCGGTGTCGCCGAATAATCATCGTCTTTCGGATTCAAAAACTCAAAATCGATTCCTAGATTTTGATAAAATCCAAGTTCGTGGGCTACAAAAAATCCGATATGATTTACATTGGGAGTCCAGTCTAATGCAATTCTCAATTTCTTCATTGGAGATGATTTTTGAAAGGTAGTTTTAGGGGCCATGGGCATGCTTACAAGTATTTCTTATCCCCAAAAACGTATTTTAAATTTAGATGAAAGATTATTTGTCGTTAAGCAAATTCATTACACTTCCTTTTCCATCGGTTACAATGGTTTTGGTGTTTGGTGAGGTGGATAACTTCATAAAGGCCTCAATTTGCTTTAATTTTAGGATATTGTTGGATAAGCTTGAATTCAGCATATCATTGGCAGACTTGTTTGCTTTGGCTTCAATTTCAATACTTTTCGCTCGACCTTCTGATTCAATTCGCATCGTTTCAGCTTTGGCTTCCGCTTGAATTACATTGGTTTTTTTTGCTCCTTCAGCTTCAATGACCTGACGCTCCATCTCTTTCTTCTGGCGATCTAACACGAATTCCATACGGAGTGCTTATTGTTCTGCCTCAAGTTTTGTTTCGATGGATTTGGTTAATCCAGCTGGAAGACTAATGCTCTTCAATAAAACGGCTTCAATGACAAATCCTTTTGCTTCGCACACCTCCGAAAGCCGTTTTTCGATTTCATTTTCGATTTCATTTCTTTTTGCGCTGTGCATGTCTTTAGCAAAATAACGCGAACAAACGTCGGAAGCAGCTGAGCGAAACAAAGGAAGGATTAAGTTATCCTCGTAATTCAATCCTGTTTCCTGGATAATTTTTGGCACCGATTCCGGTTTGATGTGATAAAGAATGGAGCTTTCAGATAAAATTGTTAGACCCTCTTTGGAAGGTAAATTTTCCCGAATAGACAAATTCATGGTTCGAACATTAACTTTAAGTACTCGGGTAACAAAGGGGTTGTAAAATACTGGACCCGGCTGTCGAATCTTTCCGTTGATTCTTCCTAGGGTTGATTTTACCCCAATTTGACTTGGCTTCACAATGGAGCAGCTGGCCAAAAATAGGCAACTGAGAATAGCTAAATATTTCATAATGATAAGTTTTCAGAAATAACGCCGGGTAAAAAAAAGAGTTGTAATGGGGCAAAGTCCTCCTAAGGTAAATCCTGAAAATCTTTTTCATTCAAATTCATTGCAAACTTAAATTAAAAGAAAAGCATGCTTTTTAGTAAATAAACCCCTCAAAATAAGAACTTTAACTTCTTCATTACATCATAAACAAAAACCAACTGTTTTGCTGCATAGAAATCGAATATCTCGAAGTGTACGGAAAGACTTGAATTTAGCACCTTGCCCTCATAAGGCTTCATCAACTCATGGGATACAGTCCTTCAATGAAACTCTGGAGTCAACCATGAAAAGCGACGAACAAGTCTGGCAAAGTATCCACTTTCCGGCAGATATTCAAGGGTGGAGCACAAAAACGGTCTCGTCCTGAAAAAGGTTTACACCAAAAAAGAACCTATGGAACGGTTATTTAACCTTTTAAGGACAATTTAAAAATGGCAAATCATTCTTAAAGGATGAAGAAACGCTGACGATTATCAAGGATCGGTCCCGTCCTTAAACGATTCCTCCATTATACGATTTTTGGAAGTTCGTGGATCAAACGCGCTTTTTTTCCCTATTTGCATAAACCGTTTGCCTTACAATTGCGGTCGTGTAAGATCCAAAAAACTTCCAATTCTGAGTCCTCACCAACAACAAAGCCCCGAATTTCTTCGGGGCTTTGTTATTTACTGATTGA
>JAIYBD010000026.1 GCA_027488715.1 Bacteroidota bacterium
GTATCGATGAGTAAATTCCAATATTTGAAATAGCTCAACATCCCTAAATTAAAAAGGATGGATACAATAAGATAAAATTTCCTTTTCCAAGGGGTTTCATTTTTATCGATTAAAATGCCGATGTTGTAATCCACCACAGTGCTGATGAGGAGCAAAGCAAAATACCATCCATTTGATTTGTAATAGAAGAAAAGGGAGAATGCGATCACCCACAAGTGTCTCATTTGGTGGGTTTTCTTCAACAAGGCATAAACCGTGTAGAAACCGATGAATAACACCAAAAACAATCCGCTGTTAAAGAGTAAGGGCTCTTTGGGGTTGTAGTTAAAGATATTGGCTATTTTATCCCAATCAATGGTCATACGTTTCTTTTTGTGCCCTTTCGAGCGCTTCGATCAATAAAAAACCTTGCAAATTGTAACCTGTTTGCGTGAGATGTACCAAGTCGTCTTGGGACAATCGAGCTCGATTCCAAGTTTTCATCGAGCCTTTTCCTCCCATAACTTCCCGAAAATCCCAAACGGCGAATCCCAGTTCATCGGCTTTTTGGTATGTAGTTCTCGAAAGTGCTTCCAACAAAGGACGTGGGTAACCGCCCTTCCACGAATCGGGCGGAGTGGTAAATAGAAAACAAACGCCGGGAACTTCCGCCCGAATTCGGGTTACCAAAGTGTCAATGTTCCGTGCCCAAGCCAACGTGTCGAAATGGTTATCAAACACTTCGTTGGTCCCCAATGAAACGATCACGAGTTTAGGCTGCAAGGCTACAACTTGCTCAATAAAGAAATCTGATTTGATAAAATGAGATAGTTGCGCTCCATTGACGCCCGCCGTGTGATAGGCTATTCCGCTTGCTTCACTGTTCTCCAACACCAATCCAAATACATGAGCCTCTTGTTGTAAGGCCTTGGTTTTTAATCCACCTAAGGTAACTTCCGTCATCGGTTCTCCTAAATCGATTAAGGTACGATTCCATTTGCGGGAAGTGCCATCATTCGAAGAAATCAATCCCAATGGTTCCAAGGTCGATTTTCCGTTGATCACTTTGGGTTGGCGTTGATTGGAATATCCGACAATAATTTCCGATCCTGGTTTCAAGGTGTTGGATTTTAAACGGTTGACTTTTTTAATCCATGAAGCACTAATTTTGTACTGTTTGGCAACCGTGAGTACGGTTTCTTTTCGACCAACTCGGTGGGTGAGGGGAGTTCGTTCATTTTCCCAAATCTCAATGGGTTTTCCTTCTTCTGTTTTCAATAAAAGATAATCGAATTGTTCTGGGCCATTGGCATGATAAAGCCAAATTCGGTCAAAGCTGTTTTCGATGCCATTGAAAGTTTTTGTTCCAATCTTAAAAACGAAATTGGCATCCAGGGTTTTGGCTCCATATCCGAGGATTCCTGTAGGAAAATCAGGAAAATAAAGAATATTTCGCTTGGCCTGCCAAAGGGCATTGGTTTGGGAATATAAGTCTCGAGGGTGATTCGTTTTTGCCAAACGATACGGAAATACCAACCCTCTTCCAGCTGAACCATACTTTTTCTGTAGCTCAGTTCGAACTACTCCACTAAATCCATCGGCCTGAATGTGGCTATCACCAAAATGAAAAATGGAAACTTGGTTTTCCTCCAAACTTTCCAATCGTTTCAAAGATTGGAAAAAAGGAAGAAGAGCATTTGAATTATAAATGGAATTGGAAGCATACCGTACAAACTCAGGTCGAATGGCCTTGGTGGGAATATCAGCCGTATCGGGGTATTGTTTTTCTTGCCCCCAAGAAATCAAGGGCCAATAGATGCATACTAGGATTCCAACCACCAATTTCATGGGTTTCTCTCCAAGTATTGTTGATATCCTTCGGTTAAAAATCGATGAATAAATCCCGCTATTTTGGCGGCACCTAATCCATTTACGTGGGTAAAATCGAGGTTGGCCAAAGCGGGTTGTTCTTCTTTCACCCATCGAACCATACTCCCTTCGCCTCCCATGGCATCGTACAAGGAAAAGAAGGCCACACCACAATGCATTGCAGCTCTACGCTGGGCATCTAAAATGTAGGGAATGCATGTCTCAGTAGTCAGCTCTCCATCAACTTTGCCGCCTTTGTCGGCCACTCCAATGACCAAAATTGAAGATTGCGGACAATTTTTTTGTAAATGACGAATCACTTTTTCCAATTGAATTCGATACCCTTCGTAATTGGTTCGGTTGGGTTCTGCAAGATTTAATCCGTATTGAAGCACGATTAAACTCGGTTGCAATAGGCGGTTGAACCCACGCATGGTGCTTCCTGGAATTTGCAACAAGGTGATTCCGTTGGTGCCTCGAATACTGAAATTGTCTAGAATGACGCCGTTATTGCTTTCGAGGCTCATGCCATACGCACCAATTGGCCGTTTCAAATGAAATTCAGCAGTTACGGCTTTGGTGGGTTGTTGGGTTAGCCAAACCGAAGAAACGGTGTCTTTATTCGGCAAGTCGATGTTCCCCCATTTTGTTTTTAAATATCCGGAAGAAGGTTGGTTTTCTCCTAATATGGGTTGATAAAAGAAACGGGCACTTGGAAAGGTGTCTAAAGTGGCATACATTTTAGAGGTAACGTATCGAACCCAAGGGGTGGACGAATCGGCACGAATGGGAAAAACTTCCCCAGAAATTCCAAAGGTAAATGTTTTATGTTTTCCCTTGAACAAGGAATAGGTCGGAATTTGGTCAGAAAAAGTGTGAACCACCGAACCTCGGAACGAAGCAGTTTGCGATGCGATGGGCATCCATCCAACACCTTCCCCTCCAAATCGTTTTTGCAAATGATTTCGAAGTGTTTGTGTTATTAAATCACCTTCAATCATGCTGTCACCAAAATAAAAAATTCGAGCTTGACCTTCTTTCTTTTCTGCTTTTTCTAAGGCTTGGAAAAAACGAAACAATAGGGTATAAACTTTTGAGGTATCGATGCTTGGTGCCTCCATTAGGGGTGGTGGCTCTGGAAGCGTATCGCCCGTGGTGGTGTCGATTTCCACTTCGGTTCCAATGGTTTTTGGCTCCAGTTCTATGATTCCGTTTTCCACCAGTTTTTTTGCCTCTTTTTTATCCATGACACCATTCAATAAGTTGAACGATGTAAAGTGTTCATGTAAAAAAGGAATGCGCTGATAGGCAAATGGATACACCAACAAAAAAGCAAGTGCAATAATTAAAATTCCCCAGGTTCTGCGCATGTTATGAAGCGGATGATTCCATTTTTGCAGTGTTTTCGTGCAATTGAAGGGCTTCGATCAATGGGTGTAAATCTCCGTTAATGACCGATTCTAAATTGTACAAAGTCAGACCAATTCGATGATCGGTTATTCGACTTTGAGGGAAGTTGTAGGTACGAATTTTATTGGATCGATCTCCACTGGAAACCATGGATTTACGAAACGCGCCTTCTGCTTCCATTCGCTTTTGCAGTTCAATTTCGTAGAGGCGCGATCTCAGTACATTCATGGCCTTATCCATGTTTTTCAATTGCGACTTTTGATCCTGGCATTGGGCTGTTACTCCAGTTGGAATGTGCGTTAGTCGAACGGCCGAATAGGTCGTATTCACACTTTGTCCGCCAGGTCCGCTAGCACACATGGTTTCAATTTTTAGATCTTCTTTCTTGATTTCTACATCGAATTCTTCGGCTTCTGGCATCACCATGACCGTAGCAGCCGAGGTATGAATTCGACCTTGAGTTTCGGTGGCGGGCACTCGTTGAACCCGATGCACTCCGGCTTCGAATTTAAAGGTTCCATAGGCATCGGGACCAGTAATGTTGCAAATGATTTCTTTGAATCCGCCTGTGTTTCCCTCGTTAAAATCAACTACTTCCATAGCGAATCCATGCGTTTCGGCATACCTCGAGTACATGCGAAACAAGTCGCCGGCAAATAAGCTGGCTTCGTCTCCACCAGTTCCTGCCCGAATTTCTAAAACTGCGTTTTTATGGTCTTCTGGATCTTTGGGAAGAAGTAAATAGCGCAGATTTTTTTCGATTTCGGGAAGCTTTTCTTCCAAAACCGATAATTCTTCTTTGGCCATCTCCACCAAATCCTTGTCGTTTTCCGTACGAATGAGCGAAAGGCAACTCTCCAAGTTTGATTTGGTTTTTCGGTAATCTTCGATCGCTTCAACCACTTTTTCTAAATCCTTGAATTCTTTGCTCAGCTTCCGAAATTTCTCCATGTTGCCAAAAACGGCAGGATCGGAGAGTTGGGTTCGCAAATCATCAAAATGAAGTAAAATAGACTCGAATCGACTTTCATTCATGGTAGAAAACTAAATAAAAATGTGGACTGAAGTTCGGTGTTTAACGATTCTTGGGTAAAAAAACTTCAGCTAGCATGCATCTTGCGCTTCCGCCCCCGCAAGTTTCAATGGTGGTGAGCGATGGCGCAAGGATTGGGTTGAAAGATGTCAATAATTTTAATTGGTCTGCCGTTAAAGATCGACATGCTGAATCGCTCATGATGAGAAACGTTTCACCTAAGGTATTTTCGACCTGTAACATATTTCCGGCGAATTGATTAACCTGATCTTCGGAAATCTCGATGATGGTTTTCCCCGTTTTTTCCAAGTTTTCCCGAACCATTTCTCGTTCCTCTAAGTCGTCAATGCAAGTGAGGCAAATCACGGCGTAACGATCCGCAACGCACATCATCACATTGGTATGGTAGATGGGAAGTCGTTGTTGTTCCAGCGTTTGAAACGAAGAAAAAACAACGGGCTGGTAACCGATGGTTTTACAATAATCGTTGAATAGATTTTCGTCGGTTCGGATGGACCTTGCTGCGTAAGCGATTTGATTAGCACGGTCAAAAATCATGGATCCTGTACCTTCTAAGTAGAGCCCTTGGTTTTCGGTGTACGACAGATCGGTGATGGTTGAAATGGAAAAGCCAGAATGTTGGATTTGATCTAAAATTTCTGGGCGTCGTTCCCGGCGGCGACTTTTGGCGCACATCGGGTAGAGGAAAACCCGTCCGTCCTCGTGAAATGAAACCCAATTATTGGGAAAGATACTATCGGGGGTTTCGTTTTCTACCAAATCGGGAACTACAATTACGTCGATTTGATTGGCCCTGAGTAGAGCTACAAAATCTTGGAATTCTTTCAGGGCCAAATCTTGGGAAGATTCTTTGGCGACGGCCTTGGTTGGATCTTGGTAGTAATTGTTTTCGGCGGTTTCTTCATTGAAAAAAAAGGCCGCCGGCTGAATCATCAGCAGGGTTGATGTGGTTTGTTTCATGAAATCTAATCGCGGTTTAAGGGTAGGGTAGAGCAACGGAACATGCCACCCATTTTCGCCACTTCGTAATACGGTGTTTCTTCCACTTGGATTCCTTTGTGGCGAATTTCAGCATTAATTCTTGTTAAGTGTTGGGCTGAAATAAGGGTTTGAGGACTGATGGAGAAAACATTGCAGCCCATATCAAACATTTCTTGCTGAGAAATTTCGACGATGTTTTCCTTTCCAAAAAAGTTCGTTAGAAATTCAATATCGGTATGGTTTTTGAATCCGCCTGGATATAAAAGGGCAAAGGTTTCTCCAAAAGGTTGAAAACAGCAATCGAGATGTAGGGCATCAGCAAAAGGATCTTCATCGCTTTTTACCAGTTCGAAGGCATGAATCGTTTTTTCTGGAAATTGTTCGCGGAGAAAATCTACTCCAGCGCGATTGGTTCGAGCTACTTTGTAGGTGGAAAAGTCGGGTTCTTCCGAATAACCCACAAACAAATGGTTTCCATGTACAATAACATCCCCGCCTTCGATTCTACAATCAGGAGGAACTTGGATGAAATTTGAATTTGGAATTTGATCGGTTAAAAATTGAATTCCTTTCACTTCCTCTGCTCGATCTTCGATGATATTGGTGCGGAAAAAGCGATTTTCGATGACAAAGGAGATGTCGCGAGAGAAAATTTGGTTGACTCCAGGAATATTTTCGGGTCGGAAGACTTGAACGCCGTGTTTCTCAAGAATTTTTGCAACTTTTTCCATTTCCGAGATGCAATCGATTTCAAGGGGAAATTGATTTTTATTGAGAAAATACTTGGATTTGGGGTCGTAGCATTCTTCAACACTATCCATTTCTCCAGAATCTTGGGCAATCCCTAAAACAACCGAATGAAGTTTTCCAGTTTCAGATTGGATGTTGAGTTTAAAAGAAGTAGGATTATTTTGAGCCATATCGACCTCCGAACCTCAAAGGTAAGGAACATTTATGAAGGATAACCCACAGGTAATTCACAACCTTTTTTAAAATTTGGTCATGCATTTTTCTGTTTTTTGGTTACGTCTATTCGAAAATGTATTTTTGTAAAACTTATGGCTATTCAACAGCGGAAATTTATTCTTTCGGTTTTGAAAACGGGTTTGCGTTTGAGAAATCGTCTTCGTCCTTCCCAACAAAGGGCCATTATACGACAAGAAAAGGTACTAGGTAAATTAATGGCTCAGGCCATGGATACCCAATTGGGAAAGGAATATCAATTTGAATCAATATTAAAAAAGGATCATTTTGTTGAAGAATTTCAGAGAATAGTTCCTTTGGTCGATTATTCGGGAATGTATCCTTGGTGGCAAAAGGCATTCAAAGGTGAGAAAGAGGTTTGTTGGCCAGGTCAGGTTCCTTTTTTTGCCTTGAGTTCAGGAACATCCGAAGACGCTTCCAAATTTATTCCTGTGACCAAAGAAATGGTGAAAGCTATTAAACGGGGTGGGATTAAACAAACTTTGGCATTGTTACGTACCCCGCAAGGACGTGAAGCATTAACCCATCAAACCCTAATGATTGGTGGAAGCACCGATTTGGAATGGAATGGGGTAAATTTTTCCGGGGATTTAAGCGGAATTACGACGGGAAATCTGCCTTTTTGGTTTCGTCCTATGTCGGTGCCTCCTCCCGAAATTCGGGCTCAAAAAAATTGGCCAGAGAAGATTGATGAAATTGTTCGAAATGCCAAGGATTGGAATGTAGGAGTGGTAACGGGAACCTGTTCTTGGATTCAGATTATCATGGAAAGGATTATTGAACACTATCAAGTAAAGTCCATTCATGACATTTGGCCTAATTTTCAGGTGTTGGTTCACGGTGGAGTGATGATTGATCCGTTTAAAAAGAAATTTGAGGAAATGTTTTCCAGGGAAGTTTTGTATTTCGATACCTACATGGCTTCGGAAGGTTTTTTTGCGTATCAAGCAACACCTCAAAGTACGGGAATGCGCTTGTTGACTGGGAATCAAATCTTTTTTGAATTTGTTCCATTCGATTCCGAGAATTTTTCAGAAGATGGAGCATTGTTGCCTCAAGCAAAGGCTATTACATTAAATGATGTTGAGCCCTTTGTGGAATATGCATTGGTGATTTCAACCTGTTCTGGCGCTTGGAGATATTTAATTGGCGACGTCGTGAAATTTGTTTCGCATTCGAAGTTTGATATTAAAATTGTGGGGCGAACAAAGCATTATTTATCGATTTGTGGAGAGCATTTGAGCATGGAAAACATGGCTCGGGCAGTTCGAGATGCAAGTAAATTTTTCAATGCCTCCCTGCCCGAATTTACGGTTGCAGGTGTGCCGGATGGAAGTTTATTTGCACATCATTGGTTCGTCGCTTGCGAAGAAAATATTGATTCATCTTCCTTAATGGAAAAAATCGATGAAGTTCTTTGTTCCATTAACGATGATTATCGAGTGGAACGAAAGAATGCCATCAAGAATTTAAAAATCAACGTGGTTCATCCCGATTTATTTATCGATTGGTTGGCCTCGCAAGGAAAATCAGGAGCTCAAGTAAAGTTTCCCAAAGTCCTCAAAAAGTACCAGTACGAAAGTTTCTTGAACTTTTTAAAAGAAAATCAGGCGATTCATTAATTGGAAACGTTTGAAACGCTTTTACTCCTTAAATTTGTCAAAAAAATTACCATCATGAGAAAATTTCTCACTCTTTTTTTAGTGTTAAGTTACGGCTTTTTGAGTGCACAAAATCTAAATCCAGGCGATCTTCAATTCATCGGTATTCAAACGAGAACAGCTGATTATTTCGCTTTCGTAGCTACTACCAATATTCCTGCAGGTACAGTCATTAAGTTTACTGACCGTGGTTGGGATTCTGCTGGTACTTTTCGAAGTAATGAAGATACCATGACATGGACCACTCCTGCATTATCGAAAGGACAGGTTACCATCATGAATTGTTCTGCATCTCCTGCCACAGCTAGTACGGGGGGAACATGTGTTGGTTCATTAACTGGGTTATCGCAATCTGGAGAAAATTTATTCGCATTTCAAGGAACCTTGGGGGTGCCAAATTTTATTGCAGGTTTAGCTACACAACCCTTTATTTCTTCAGGAACAGCAACTTCCAACACCAGCTATCTGCCATCAAGCCTTACCTTAGGAACTCATGCATTCCAATTTAATCGTATCCGTTCCAACGGTTATTACCAAATTGACACGACCAATGGAACGGTTCCTGCGGTTTTGGCGATGATTAACGATACCGCTAATTGGATCATGGCTGATTCGAACAATCTAGGTGGTGTTTCCGCCTGGCCGAATTGGGTATTTTTCAACAATACATCCGGCGGCGGTGGCGGCGGCGGTAATCCAACAGGAAATTTACCTCAATATGCTGTTTCTCGAGTAACAGGAATTAATTCTACAACCGGTGTGGCTGATTCCTTGAACGTGAATTGCCAGCTTATTGGAACTGTTCTTGGAATTAATTTCAGTACGAATGGCTTACAATTTACCCTTTTTGATTCAACAGGGGGTATTGGCGTGTTCAAAGCTTCCAATGTTACACCGCCTTACACCGTAGTTCAAGGAGATCGAATTTCCGTTTATGGTAAAATTGCCCAATTCAATGGATTGACCCAAATCAACATGGATTCCATGGTATTTATATCAAGTGGAAATCCAATTTATAATCCGAGCGTAGTATCCAATCTTGGAGAAACCACCGAATCGAAATTGGTTCGATTGAATGGGTTGACGTTGGTGAATTCCACTCAATGGCCAGCTTCCGGTTTAAGTGGCAACGTGCAAGCAACCAATGGGGTAGATACTTTTGTTATTCGGATCGATTCAGATGGAAATATTGATGGTTCTCCAGCTCCAGCAGGAACATTTGATGTGATTGGGATTGGTTCTCAGTTTGATAATTCTAACCCCTATACGGCAGGTTATCAAATTATGCCGAGAGACACGAATGATATTATTGTAGGAACACAACCTGCCGTTAATCGTATCAATTTTGCTAACGCGAGCGCATCGTTTGGTGAGGCCTCAGGTGCAAATTCGGTTTTCCTTACATTCACCACGCCAACAACCCAAAATGATACCTTGAAAATGAGGTTGATTCAAGTTGCTGGTACACCGGTTTATGGAACGGATTATTCTACAACACCTGCAGCGGTGAATGATACCCTAACCTTGGTCATTCCATCCGGAGCCTCCAATGCCTCTTTCTCATTTTCACCCATTAATAATTCAGTAGTTAATGCTGCAAGATCCATACGTTTTCGTATGATTTCGGTGACTTCTGGTTTAGTGCTAGGAACTCAAAATACAACTTTAATTTCTATTGCTGACGATGATTCGGCCATTGCACCACAGGTCTTACCAACATATCCGATTGCAACCATCAATACCAGCAATGCAACTACAGGTGTTTCTGATTCATTGAACGTAAATTGCAAAATTGTCGGTATTGTCAATTCTGTAAATTACAGTACAAATGGATTGCAGTTTGCTCTTTATGATGCATCGGGTTCGATCACAGCCTTTAAAAGCTCCAATGTTGCCCCACCGTACACGGTAACCGAAGGTGATGAACTTCGAGTAATTGGAAAAGTTTCTCAATTTAACGGATTAACCCAGTTAACCATCGACTCGATGGTGGTGTTATCCAGAGGAAATACGGTTAATCCTCCGCAAACGGTAACATCCTTGATGGAAGCTCAGGAATCAAAATTGATTCAATTGAATGGATATCGTTTGATAAATCCCTCTCAATGGCCAGCAGCCAATAGTAGCGCTAACGTTTCGATTACCAATGGTGCCGACACGGTTACGTTGAGGATTGATAGCGATACCAACATCGATGGATCAACAGCGCCCAATTCATTATTTAATGTTATTGGAATTCAGACCCAATTTGATAATTCTGCTCCATTTACCTCGGGGTATCAGATTTTACCAAGAAGAACAACAGATATCATTCCTTTGGTGAATCCTCAAATCAATTTCACTCAATCGGCTGGAACCATTGCAGAAAATGGTGGAGTATTTAATTTACCCATTTCCCTAAATTCGGCCATGCTTTCCAATGAAGTAGTGAAAGTGGCAATTTCAAACGTAAGCGGCGGTGCCGTTTATGGTACAAATTACACCACCAATCCCGCCGCTTTGGCAGATACCATCACGTTGGTATTGAACAAAAATACCAATATCGTTGCTATTCCAGTTACGGTCATCGACAATACCACCTTTAATGCTAACCGGGTCATTCGATTTGATTTGGTGAACAACACTGCGGGAATTACGCTCGGCATTAATCCTTCGTTTACGATGACCATTACCGAAAATGATCCTAACTCGGCATGTCCATGCGTTGGTGAACCTACTTCAACCATTTATCCTAATCCTTCCAACGATTTCCTTGTTTTTCCCTTCGATGGATTACAAACTGTAGAAATTTTCAATCTTGAAGGAAAGAAGATTTTGCATACCCAATTGAATGGAAGACAAAATTGGTCACATGGTTTAAATCCTGGATTCTACCTTGTGAAATGGGAAAATCAAGGTGTATTGTTTCAGCAACGATTGATTGTTCGATAATTCATGGATCGGATACGCGTTGGAATATTTTTTGGCGGTAACTCTCGGGAGAGGGAAATCTCTTTTGCCGGAGGTCGAACGGTTTATGATAACCTCAATAAAGCTATTTTCGAACCGATTCCCATTTTTGTCGATAGTTTCGGAAATTTTGTAGAACTGCATTGGTCTTTTTTATACAAAGGAAGTATTAGGGACTTTTATCCATCGTCTCAAAGCATGCAATCCATCCATGGATTTCAGTTTTATGCAGAGTCCCTTCAACCAAGGTCTAAAGAGGAAGAATTATCCCTTTTAGAAGGATTGGGTCAAGTATTGACCTTCAATCAACTTAAAAGTAAAATGGATTTGGCCTTCCTTGCTCTGCATGGGGTGAATGGTGAGGATGGAAAATTGCAAGGGCTTTTGGAGTGGTTGGGAATCCCCTACACGGGTTCGGGAATTTTGCCTAGTGCATTTGGGATGAATAAAGCCATTCAAAAAGAAATGATGGAAGGTCAGTTTGACGTTCCGTCTTATATTCATTTCTCTCGGGAAGAATGGTTGAAGGAAGCCAATAAACGAGATTTTTACCACCAAGTATTGTCGGATATTGGCTTGCCCATGGTCGTCAAAGCGGCAAACCAAGGTAGTTCCATTGGTATTTCAGTGTTGGAAGTAGATGATTTCGCATCATTTTTTCAAGCCGTTTCCAAATCACTTTTCATTGAAAGGATTCAGCCAGAATTTTGGAAAAATAAAACCTCGCCCGAGAAAATCAACTGGATCAAAGAATTCATTGATATCCGTAGCGGAATTGGTTTGCCGATTTGGTCGGAAACCATTCAAAAGGAAATTTATCATCCCGATGAATTGTTGCAGGAATTGGACTCCTTCTTTTTAGAAAATGATGAAGAGCTCGTTTTAGAGGCGTTAGATGGCGAGCGAACGGTTTTGGTTGAGTCGTTTATTTCGGGAAAAGAATTTTCATGCATCGTTGTTGAAAATATGGATGGTGAACCCTTGGCATTACCGCCTACGGGAATCGTTAAAGGAAATGAAATTTTTGATTACCGATCTAAGTATTTACCAGGGTTGAGTCGAAAAGTTACTCCCATCGAACTCGAAGAAAAACACATCGATTCGATTCGAGAACATTGTGTTTCTCTATTTCAAACCTTCCATTTCGATGTATATGCTCGAATTGACGGATTTTTTGGAGATGATGGCCGAATTTTCTTGAATGATCCCAATACCACATCGGGAATGATGCCCAGTTCGTTTTTCTTCCATCAAGCTGCTGAAATGGGCCTCAATCCTTCTCAATTTCTGACGTATATCATTCGTACTTCGCTGGTTGCCCGTAAACGAAATGGATTCCATGCTCGAAGTATGGAAGCACTATTGATGAAATTAGATCATTTGGTTCAAAACTTTCAATCGCCCAATCATTCGTTACGAAATGTTGCAGTGATCATGGGAGGGTACAGCAGCGAAAGGCACATCAGTGTTGAAAGCGGTCGAAATGTTTACGAGAAATTAGCATCTTCCGGAATTTTTCGTCCAATTTCTGTATTTCTATCGGGAGACGCTCATCGTTTTCAATTGCACGCCATTCCTATGAATTTGCATTTGAAAGATAATGCTGATGATATCAAGGAAAAAATTGCTGATTATTCAGTTCATCCCATATTGAAGAAAATTCAGCAAGAAGCATCAGAAATTACACATTTTTTTGCCCAAGACAGTATTTTGTCTCCACAAGAATTAACTTTTGAGCAATTAAA
>JAIYBD010000084.1 GCA_027488715.1 Bacteroidota bacterium
CAGCGGGTGGAGCTGGATTTTATTACTTCTTTTACGATTGGAGAGTTACGATTATTGAATGTGAGTCCGATCGAGTTCCCATTTCTGTGACTGTAAATCCCAAGCCGATTGTTTCCTTGGGGCCTGACATTGATACCTGCCAAGCCGCTGCAACCATTACTTTGGATGCTGGTAATGCAACCAATAATTTTTCTTACTTCTGGTTACCCGATTCTACCACCAATCAAACACTTACCACCAGCCAATCGGGTACATACATTGCTCAAGTTACGAATCCGCTAACCGGTTGTTTTCAGCGAGATACCATTCAGGTTCGTATTCTAACTCGACCCATTCCGAATTTGGGCCCAGATACTGCAATTTGTGGTAATCGTTTGGTGCTGAATCCTAAAGTAACCGGTGGCGGTGTATCTTACTTATGGAGTCCTGGAGGACAAACCTCTTCAACTTTGGCCATTGCTGCTTCGGGAACATATACGGTTCGGGCTCAGCGCAGTGCAAATTGCTTCGCTATCGATACGGTGGTTGCGCAATTGAATCCGATTCCTTCGGTTTCCCTTGGAAACGACACCGCATTTTGTGTTTCGGGAACGCTTTCTGCGAACCAACCGTCCCTTTCAAAAATTTGGAGTACAGGAGATACCACCGATCAAATTCGCGTTAGTCAGGCTGGAACCTATTGGGTAAAAGTCTTTAATCCAGTAACGCTCTGTGAAATGACGGATTCAATTCAAATTTTGATCAATGCGAATCCAATGGTCCAATTGGGTACCGATTCGTTTATTTGTGGACGTAATTTTATTTTAAAGCCACAATCTCCTGATTCCAATTGGATTTATCGATGGAATAATGGAAGTATTGGAAACCAATTGGCTATTCGAAATTCTGGACTTTATTCAGTTCAAGTTACCCAACCTACAACAGGGTGCTCTGGTTCTGATTCTGTTCTGCTAACGTTAGATACCATTGATGTATTTTTAGGGAACGATACCAATATTTGTTCCAATATTATTTTGTCGCCTAATTTGAATGGGTCTCAATATCAATATTCTTGGACTCCCAATTTTGGTAACTCTCCAGCGGTGTTTGTTTCAACAACTGGTACGTATGCTCTTACTGTAACCAACACGATTTCTGGTTGTATAGCTTCCGATACCATTCAAGTGAATTTTTATCCAACTCCCATAGCACGATTGGGCAACGATACAGCTTTATGCGCCAATCAATACACATTTAGAAACAAAGTAAGCAACATCAATACCCAATACCTTTGGAGTACAGGAACTTCGGTTTCCGACACCCAAACGGTGTTTACATCGGGATCTACCATCGTTACAGCAATTCATCAATTAACGGGGTGCAGCACTAAAGACACCATGAATGTTACGTTGAATGCTACTCCAATTGTTCAGTTAGGTCCCGATTCAAGTTTTTGCGGTTCTACTATAATTACCCCCAATATCCCACCCGCCGGAAATCAGTTCTTATGGAGTAATGGGAATACAGGACCACAAATTTCTACCACAACAACCGGATTGTTTTGGGTTAGAGTAACCAATTCGAGCACCGGTTGTATTGGAAGAGATACGGTTTCTGTTCAGATTAACGCTGTACCTCAATTCAATTTAGGAAACGACACGGTTTTATGCAGTGGGAACTTAACGCTGCAGGTTTCAAATCCGAATTCTTTTGCTGCTCTTTGGAATACGGGATCATCCTCCAATAGTATCGTGGTTCCAAGTTCGGGCACCTATTGGCTTCAGTTGACCGATACCACTTCGGGTTGTTTTAAATACGATTCCATTCAGGTGATATACGATACTGTTCAAATTTTTGCAGGAAATGATACATCCTATTGTGGAAATGCGGTATTAATTCCACAAACCAATCCAAGCAGTTTGGGCTATTTGTGGAATGGTGGTGTATCGAATACCCCATTAACGGTAACCCAAAGTGGAAGTTACGTGGTAACTACTCAGAATGCCTTCACAGGATGCTCGGCTACCGATACCGTTCAAATTGGAATCAATGCATTGCCGAGCTTCTCGTTGGGGAATGACACGATTTCATGCGGTTCTCCTATCATCATCGGTTCAAATTTGCCATCTTCTAATAATTACGTTTGGAATGGATCGGTAAGTTCCTCCACCTTCACCGCAAGTGCAACCGGAAATGTTTGGGTAAAAGGAACGAATCCATCCACCGGTTGCTACAATTTCGATACCATTCAAGTAACCATGGATACGGTGACTGTTTTTGTTGGAAACGACACCACCGTTTGCGATAGCTTCCTCATGGTAGCCCAAACCAATCGAAGCGGTTATTTGCTGAATTGGAATCCGGTTGCTCCAGCTTTGTTATCCAGGATGGTCACTCAAACAGGTTCGTATTATTTGCAAGTAACCAATCCACTTACCGGATGTTCGGCTTTGGATTCTGCTTACCATGTTGTTAACGTTACACCGAGGTTTAATTTGGGTAACGATACCTTTATCTGTGGAAACGATTCTTTGGTTCTTCAACCGGCGATTACGGCTTCAGGATTTTCATGGAGTAACGGAAATCCAACGCTGCGAAATGTGATTCGAGCTACGGGCAATTATTGGTTAACCGCTTCCAATGGTCAGTGCGGATTCACCGATTCAATTTTAGTTACGGTTAGCGCAGGAGTAACCGCTAATTTCATTTCTTCGTACAATGGACTTACGGCATTTGTGGTAGCGAACAGCTTCCCCAATGCCCGTTATTTCTGGGACTTTGGAGATGGGAATACAGGTACAGGTCAAAATACTTCCCACACGTATGCTAGATCGGGTTATTACCAAATTCAACTCATCGTTACCGATAGCTGCGATGTAGATACCATTGTTAAACCTTTGCTCATCATTGCTCAAGGAACTTCTCAGATTTCTGATTCGTGGATGGTATATCCAAATCCAGCCAATGAAGAAGTTTGGTTGGTAGGTAATTCGATTTTGAATGGCAACATCCAACTTTTTGATGCTTTAGGACGAAAAGTTCAAATTCCTCATTTCGAAAATCAAGGTACAAAAATGAAAATCTCTACAAAGTCTTTGCCCAATGGAATATATTGGATCAAATGGCAAGGCGATCACGAAATGAAATCAGCCAAAATAATCATTCAACACTAATCATTCAAGGGCAGCCGAAAGGTTGCCCTTTTTTAATGAATGTTTCCGAATGTATCTTTGAGAGAATGTCCCAAATTCTCTATCTCCATCAGTACTTCAAAACGCCGTCAGAAGCCGGGGCTTCACGCTCTTATTTTTTGGCGAAGGCCATGGTTGAAGCAGGACATCAAGTTACCATCATTACCCAGGGAGACTTTAATAAAGAAGAAGTCTTCGACGGGATAAAGGTGATTTATTTAGAGAACCAATATTCCAATAAAATGGGAGTCTTGAAAAGAATTCGAGCTTACTTCCAATTTTATTTCTCTGCAAAAAATACGGCTAAACAGCTCGATTTCGATTTTATTTATGCAACTTCAACTCCCTTGCTGGTGGGCTGGTTGGGGCGAAAATTGGCCATAAAAAGAAAGGTTCAGTATTTCTTTGAGGTGAGGGATTTATGGCCTGACTTTCCCATTCAGGCTGGTGTTTTGCCCTTTCCATTTTCTTGGATGTTACGAAAAATGGAGCGGGTGATATACCGAGACGCTCAAAAGATTGTTACGTGCTCGAAAGGGATTTATGAAACAGTTTGTCAAAGAACCATTCCTGGAAAAGTATTGGTAGCGTCCAATTTTTCACCTTTTCCTAAAGTCGAGATTGAAAAAGATACTGAGAACTTTATTTACTTTGGAAGTTTGGGTCGGTACAATGGGATCGAATTGTGGCGCCCATTCCTCGAACGATGGAAGGAAGTTGGATTGGGCGCCCAATGGTACGTTGTGGGGGAAGGGGCACAAGAATCTTTGGTAGAACAGTTAGCCCTTGAGTTTCCTTTTTTACATCTGATGAAGCCCATTCCTCGTAACGAATTACTTTCCTTCATTCGAGAAAAGAACATTCGGTATTCTTGGGTAACTTTTTCTTCCTTGCCCGTTCTTCAAACCAATTCTCCCAATAAATTGTTCGATTCATGGCAATGGGGTTTAATTCCTATCATCAATCAACACGGCTGGATGAACGATTGGGCAGGTGAAAATGCGGCCGTATTTTACCACCACACTAACCCTGATCAGACCATTCAACAGCTATTAAAGATCAATTTTTCGGAGTCTGAACTACAAAAGTTTCAAAATGGAACAAAAAAGGCTTCAGCCTATTTTGACTCGAATAAATCCATTTCAGAAGTCATTGATGCGATTCCCTTGAATAACAATCACCAACATAAAAAATGTGCAATTATTTCTCCGGTACATCCACCTTATGACCAACGATTATCGCAAAGAATTCCGGAATGCATATCTTCTGAAAATGTGGTTTATTATTTGGGAAAGGGTAGGGGATTACCTTCTATTTCCTCGCCATGGATTCGAATGTTACTTTTTTATCCTTGGATTATCTTGTGGATTTTGTGCCATCGAATTCAAGTGATTCTCCTGGCCGATCCTGAAATGTTACCTTTGGGAATTCTTTTAAATAAGTGCGGTTTTGATGTTGTTTGGGATGTTCATGAAGATTTTGATGAGCAATTTCAACTGAAAGGAAAGAAAAGTCCAAAGCTGACTCAAGGAATTTTACGATTAGAACAAATCCTTTTGAAATTGAAAGCGAAATTATGGGTAACTGAAAAATACTATTCCCTTATGCTTCGCTATCGGAACTTCTCTCCTCAGTACCTTCCTAATTTCCCCAGTTCATATCCATTCAAATTGATTTCTCAAAAGTTTGAAAAAGAAAGCGATCAACCAAAATTTATTTACGTTGGCGTGATCAATGAATTTCGAGGAATGCCTGAGTTATTCGGGGCGTGGGAAAGGGTGATGGAGGTTTATCCAAAAGCCGAATTGATTTTGGTTGGCCGTTCAACCATGGTGATTCCTAAAAGTATCCGACATTTAGAGGGTAATTGGTTGGAAATTGCACCGGCCATTTCAGGAGCTTGGGCCGGGATTTCGTTGATCAAAAAAGTCAATGAACAAACGCATTATCCCTTTCTTTCTTTTCCAACGAAAATTGGCGAATATGCCCGTTTGGGCTTGCCTGTTGTTTGTAACCGAACGCCAATTCATGAGGAATTTTTGAAAGACACTGGAGTTTTTGTCGATGAAATAACTGTAAATCAATTGAGTGAAAGAATCATTTCATTTATACGCCAGGAAAAGGAGAGAATAATTCTTAAAAAAAATGCTTTGAAAAAAAAGGCTGACTTTCAAAATAATTCCGAGAGTTTTTCAAAAATATCCGAACTTTACCAAATATGACCTTAAGGCAATCAAGTTTGGTGAAAGGGTGGCAACTCTGGAATAGAGTTTTCGGTTTATTGATGCCGGTCGAAAAAACGACTTTTATCCGATTATTGTTTCTCAATTTGGTCTTAGGGATTTTGGAGTTATCTGGATTACTTTCTGTGTTACCCATCATTTTTGCTTTAAAAGATCACCACGAATTGGAGAAATATTCCTGGTGGAGTTGGATACGATCAATCAATCCTTTTCCCAATTTGGATGGGATGCTACTTTTTTTACTCTTAGGTGCTATTGGTATTTACCTCATCAAAACTTGGTTCAATCTGTGGTTACAAAAGTCATTCGTGAAATTCAGTTTGGGTATTGCGGGGCGACATTCCGAAGCGATGTTGTTGAGTATTTTGAATATTCCCTTGCTCGAATTTCAAGAATTGCCCACGGGAAAAGGCTTGCGAAATGTGGTAAATATTCCCCAATTCTTCGCCAAAAATGTTTTGTTAGTCGTTTTGCAATGGGTTTCTGAAATAGCCGTCATGTTGGTTATTTTCTTGGCATTACTCATTTACAATCCCTTATTGTTGGTTTTGTTGATGGGGACATTGGGCGTTTCTGGGCTGTTGTTTTATTTGGCTTATCGTCGGTATTTCTACATCAAAGGGAAAGAGGATGATCGCCTACAGGAAGGAATTTTGAGGGATGTTATTGCCATGGTAGGTGGAATCATCGACTGGAGATTACTCAATAAGCAAGAATTCGTTGTTTCTAAAATTGCTGAAAAAATAAAAAAGTCCAATCAACTCAATGTTGAATTGGAATTGGCCAAAGGTTTACCTAATCTGTTGATTGAAATTACAGCCTTGGTTTCCATTTTGGTCATCTTCATTTACACCAGTCTGCAAAGTTCAGAACCTCGTTTTTGGGTAAATATTCTTGCAGTTTACGCATTAGCGGCTTTTCGAATCATGCCTTCCATCAAACGAATTTTATCCTATTTATCTCGAATTAAGATTTTTGAATACACCATTTCAGAGATTGAAAACTTACGTTCTCTCCAGCAAAACGAAAATAAAAATCTAAGTTTTGAAAATGACCTAATCTTGGAAGATGTAAGCTTTTGGCATCAGAAATCGTTGAAAAAACTACTTTCCAATATTTCTCTTGAAATAAAAAAGGGAGATTGCATAGGAATTTTTGGACCAAGCGGTACGGGTAAATCAACCCTTTTAAACATTTTGATGGGACTCATTCCACCTAAAAGTGGACGAGTTTTGGTCGATGGAATTTCATTGCAAGATCCTTCAGGGATTTTCGCCTACGTTCGCCAAGATGTGTATGTGATGGAAGGGAGTGTAGTTAAAAATATCGCCTTGGGAATTCCCGAAGACCAAAAAAAAAAAAAAAAAATTGATGA
>JAIYBD010000248.1 GCA_027488715.1 Bacteroidota bacterium
AACCCTGAATTTTCTACTGCTACTTCGAATGAAAAAAAGTAGTGCAATTAAAATCTGGGAATCATCTTGATATTACAAAATGCACAAAATGGGCGTTATTTCCCCAATCTCACAAACGGATTCGATACTTTTTCCCTCCCTACCGTGGTGCTTGGGCCATGCCCCGGAAAAACTTCTACCTGGTCGGGCAAACGGTACAGTTGCGTAAGAATGGAGTTCTCCAAGGTTTCGAAATTCCCTCCCGGCAAATCCGTGCGGCCAATGCTGTCGTAAAACAAAACATCGCCACCGATTAGCCGCAACGAGGGCTCGTGGTAAAAACAAACACTGCCGGCCGAATGCCCCGGCGTAAATAAAATTTCCAATTCGGTATTTCCAAACTCTACCCGCTGACCGGGAATGAGGTAATTGCCAATGGCCGGCGCCGATTTTACCGGAATTCCGTACATTTTCCCTACCTCGGCGGCACGCTCCAAATTCTCCACCTCCAACTCGTGCAACTCCGGTGCTACTTCCAAAACCCGCCTTGCCCAAGCACATCCCATCACATGATCGATGTGAGCATGGGTTAATACGCATGAAATAATGGTAATTCCTTCCTGTTGAATGAAATGCAACAATTGATCGTCTTCTTCAGGGAAATAACACCCCGGATCAACCAATATTCCTTCCTTGGTTTCGTCGTACAAAACGTAGGTATTCTCCTGAAACGGATTGAAGGTAAACGATTGAATGATCATGCCAAATCCGATTTTAAACACTGATCCAAATATGCCAATAATTCTTCGCGCCCGTGTCCGCTCTCGGCAGAAGTGAGCAACATTTCGGGCGCTTCATCCCAAGTCTTCAACAACGCTTTCCGATAGGCATCCATGGTTATTCGACCTTTTTGCAAGCTTTGTTTATCGGCTTTCGTAAAGACCAACGTGCACGGAATTCCTTTCGAACCCAAATAGTTGGTAAACTCAATATCAATCTTTTGCGGTTCCAAACGGGAATCGATCAATTGAAAAACCACCATGAGGTTTTCCCGCTTCTCCAAATAATCGCGCACCATTTTTACAAACGATAACCGCTGTTCTTTCCCCACTCGAGCATAACCGTATCCAGGTAAATCCACCATGAACCAATCGTTATTCACTTTGAAATGATTGATCAGCTGGGTTTTCCCCGGTCTTCCCGAGGTTTGAGCCAGATTTTTATGCTTCACCAAACAATTAATCAGGGATGATTTCCCCACATTCGAGCGCCCAATGAACGCAAATTCGGGTCGATCGACCACCGGACATTTCGCTAAATTGGGCGAACTCACCAAAAACTCTGCTTTCTTAATTTCCACGTTCTTCTCCTTTACGACCGTTGGGCCAAAACCATTTTGTAGTGCGGAATCTCACACTCGTAAAACAACTCGCCCTCGGCTACAAAACCCAATTTTTCGTAAAACGATTGCGCATGGGTTTGCGCATGCAAATAGATGGGAAGATGGGGAACATGGGGAATATCTTTCAACAAAGCACGCATCACCATGGCCCCAACGCCTTTGCCCCGATAGGTTTCCAAAACGGCCATGCGCTCGATTTTGATTCCATTCTCGGTCCTCCTCCAACGTCCACAACCCATTCCTTGTCCGCCCATGTGCACCATCAGGTGGTTGCTTTGTTCCTCGTATTCAAACTCTTCCTCGGCCGCAACCTGTTGTTCGATCACAAATACTCTTCTGCGAATTTCAAAAACATCGTTCATCGCCTTGGGAGAATCCAAAACGGTTTTTGCAGGAATTTCAGGCTGAAAAAAGTCAACCATCAATAGTCGGTACATATCTTTAAGTTTTAATCGGCAGATGCGCTACAAAATTACATGGTTTCTTCTCTGTTTTCCCATCTTCCTTTGGGCTCAGGAAAAACGATGGATTCTAACCAATGAATTGGGAAATCCCATTGCTCATGCTGCTGTTTTTTACATTCAGGGAGATGTGGGGAAAACCGTTTCTACCGATAGCAATGGTGTTTTTTACTTACCCCAAAAGGTTTCGGAATGCAGCGTTTCTTTCTTAGGCATTCAACAAACCATTCGTTTTCATGCCGAATCCGAGGGAGTGTTCTTTCGGAATGATACCATTTTCAGCCAAAAATTTGCCGTTTACCTTCCTCACACTTCACTGTCTTCCGTTCGGGTACTATCTCCATGGCCTACAGGGCCTCTTCAATTGCAAAATTTCGGAAGCCAATCGGCCGAAGACGTACTTAACCGAACCCCCGGCGTGGTGGTGATCGGCCGACAAGTAAGCATTCGAGGCGGAAGCGGTTATTCGTTGGGTGCCGCCAGTAGAACCTCGCTTTTGGTCGATGGAATGCCCCTTCTTCAACCCTATTCCGGCGATATCCGATGGAATTTGCTTCCTCTCGAAAACCTCTTCATTGGCGCCCAGTGGATGCCCACCCAAGGATTTATTCCGTCTGCCTCCATCAACGGAGTTGTTTCGGCGGTTTCCGACACTTCTACCGTTTCTGATCTCTCGAAAACTTTTCGGAAATCCAACTCCATTCGTTTCTTCCACTCCATCTATGGAAATCCGCCTCCCGGAATTCTACGAACTTGGCCGGGAAGAAACCCGTGGAATTCCGGCATCGACTTTCGAAACGTCCTCTGGAATAAAAACGGACTTCGATTGATCACGTACGGTCAGTTTTTGAGGGACGAAGGGTACCGAGAAAGCGAGTTCAGTCACCGTTTTCGAGGCGGATTTAATGCCAACTATCACCGGGTTTGGAATCGACATACCGTTGATTTTACACTTCGTGGTTTCGGATTACGTGACTCCACAGCCTTGTTTTTCTTTTGGGAGAGCGATTCTACGGCCTACAAAGTTCCGCCGACCTCGTTCAAACCTACGGTGATTCGTACCCACTATTTCGACCCGGAAATTCGTTGGACCTCTCCAAACCAAAAACACGAAATTTGGCAGAGAAACCGAATTTTCTACACGGGAAATTGGCAGAAATACCACGAACTCATCTACAAAAATAAACTCTTTCAATCCGATAAAAATTCGGCCGATTGGAGTGCGGGAATCTTACAACAATTCACCGATGTAGATTCGGTTTGGGGGCGTTCCCGAGGAGCTTGGGCAGAAGTCGATGCAAGCCGAAAAGGGCCGTGGGGAAAATGGACGGCCTCGGCCTCGGTGCGTTGGGAAGATTATGAAAATCAGCGGAAGAGGCCGGTTTCAAAAACCATTTTCCGGGGAAAATTCCAATGGGAAACACCCCAAAAATGGCAAGTGCAGTTGACGGGGGGACAAAGTTGGAGAGCTCCGAATTTGATTGAAACCGATATCACCACCGTTGGAGGAAATTTCGGACTTTTCCCCAATCCGTATTTGCGTCCTGAGTCGGCTGCGGGGTACGACCTGAAGCTTGCATCACCGTATTCCGGCCTCGGCAACTTTGCAATTTCTCAATTTGTTTGCTCCTACAACAACTTGATTGATTTGCAATACGGCATCTTTTTCCCCGCCAATTTCGATAGTACCAAAACCTATAGCTTGGCCGATTTTGTAGGCGCCAGGAACGAAAACATCGCAGCGGCCCGCATCAGCGGCCTGGTTGCGGAAGGTCGTTGGCGGGTGTTCCAAACGGGGAAATCTTCCTTGGAGTTCTTTGCCGATTATACGTATGTTTTGCCGCTCAATCTGAACAAATTAAACGATTCGGTTCAGCGAATTCTGAAGTACCGCATTCAACATTTGGCCCATTTTAACGTTCAAGCAGAAATTCGTCAACATTGGAAATTATTCTGGAGCACCCGGTATACCAGCCAAATTCAGCACATCGATGGAGAGTTGGAGCGGTTTGTTCCCGGGATCAAAGAAATGAGAGCCGAACAAAAAATGGGAAATATTTGGAGCGATGTGCAATTGAGTTACCACGGTAAATCGGAAACCCGATTGGGGCAAGGCGATGGATGGGAAACCAGCCTCTTTGTTCGAAACCTTTGGAACACCAAGTTCATGCCCATTCCAGGAAATCTTTCGGCGCCCCGCAGTTACGGAATTCAGGTGCGTTATTTTTGGTAATTACTGCAGCTGATCCACCACATCGGCCGTTTCATTTTTGATGAGGAAGTGCCATTGTTGCATTTGTACCTTCCATTTCCCGTTGATGTTTTCCAAAACAACTGTACTTCGAACGGGCATTTTTAAGGATGGATAATCCAATTCCTCAACGCCCCACAAAACTTTTGAATCGGAAGAAGGTGACAATTTTCTCCACTTGACCTGGTAGTTCGGTCCTGGGTTATTGGATGCCACGTAGTTAGACATGTATTGCTTGAATCCTTGCATGTCCCAGTTTTCGGAGGAGTCGGTCCCGTAAAACTCGGTGGCAATGGTGTAATGTTGATACATTGCTGTAGTGTCTTTTTGGTTGAAGGCAGCGTGAACTTCATCCAAAACCTTCACAGCAGCTGCCAAATCGGGTTCGTTATTGTCATTTTTTTCTTGCGTTGAACCACAGGCAAAAACGACGAATAATAGGGCAATCAGGCCCCATTTGTTGGTGATTAACTCTTTATTTGGCATTGAATTCAAAAATTAAAAGTCGAAATGTTGAAGGGTGAGCAACAAATTTATTCGAACTGTTTCTTACTTTTGATATAACCAACTTAAAAAACATGAAAAAATTATTAGGAGCCATTTTGGCCCTGTTCGTCTTGGGCACCGCCCAAGCCTCACACCTTGTAGGGGGGCAAATCACCGCTACAGCCCTAAATAACCAACGTTTGTACAGCTTGGAGCTTACCCTTTATCGGGATAACACCGGAATTCAAATGTACAATACTGAAACATTGGTCGTGGTAGGAAATGGGTTAACCATCAATGTTCCTATCGTTAAACCAAATCCAACGTTGATTTGGGGAACTGCTACCAATGGAATTGAAGAATACGTTTTTCAAACCAATTTCACCTTTCCCATGGCAGGAACTTACAAAATTTATTACCAAAACTGTTGCCGAAATGCAGGAATTCGAAATACCACCAGCACACCCGGTTCTTATTTAGAAACCACCATTTTGGTTGATAGTTCTTTGAATTCTTCACCTTCGTTTTTGAACCGTCCTTTCGCCTTGGCACTTCAAAATGTTCAATGGTTCCACAATCCACTTCCTTATGATGCAGATGGTGATTCATTGGCTTGGTCTTTGGATACTCCGAAAGAATACTTTGCCGGTGTTGTTAGCAGCGTTCCCAGTTATTTTCACCCCGATTCCGACCCCGGTTTCCCCTTTGCGATGGATTCCTACACCGGAGTTATCAGTTGGCAACCTACCTTTCGTGCTCGTTACATCGCATCAGTATTGGTAAAAGAATTCCGTGGCGGAGTTCAAATTGGAGCAACTCGACGTGACTACCAATTTTTAGTGGATTCCAATCAAACCGGTATTCCGAATGTTACCTCGGGTCAATTCGGACCGCGCGTAGGTTCGGCCTATGTGGTTCGTGTATCCCCTGGAGCCCGCTATAACTTGGTTTTTGAAACCATCGACCCCAATGAAGACAGCGTTGATGTTCGCATTGTGGGTGAGCCTTTCCGCATGGTAAACAACATGCCATCCATTACCCATGTACGCGCTTCCCGCGGTCGTACTCAAACGACCATGAACTGGCAAACTACACTTGGAATGGCGCGTACTCGTCCTTATTTAACGGCCATCACCGTAACGGAATACCGAAATAATGCTCCGTATTACAACCAAGATTTCACGGTATTGTACACGCTTCAAAATGCAACGTCCACCCAAGAAACATCGGGTTTAACCGCGGAGGTTTATCCGAATCCAAGTGCCGGCCAACCGATCATGGTAAATTTGTATGACCTACAGGCCGGAAACATCACCATGGAAATGTTTGACCTTCAAGGTAAAAAAGTTTGGAGTAAGAATGTTGAACAAAATTACTCAGGAACAATGAGTTACATGATTCAATCGCCATTCCAGCCTGGAACATATGTATTGAAGATGCAACAATCTGGAAAGTCTTTGGTCAAAAAGATTGTTATTCAGTAAAGTATTATAAGTTGTTTAAGGCCGATCCTTTCGAGGATTGGCTTTTTTTGTTTCCATTTGCTAACATTTAACCCTTCAAATATGAAAAAGCTCTTTTTGGTAGCCTCCCTTGGTTTACTCGGACTGGCTTCAAGCGGCCAATCATTCCAAAAAAATGATTTAATCCTTTCGGGTGGATTGGGACGGTCTATTCTTTCAACGCCCAATTGGGACAATTATGAAAATATTCCTGGATTTAGTACCAACTTATTTCAACCCATAACTTTAAAGGCAGAATTTGCTCTGAGTAATGAAATTGGTTTAGGATTGAGTACCGTTTATTCTGCAGCATCAGCTCGTTGGCAAGATCAAGGATATTCGTATGAATCTTCGTACAACAAACTATCCATTACCCCTCGTCTAAACATCCATTTCCTCCGTAAAAAAGTTTTGGACATGTACATTGGTGGTGGTTTAGGTTACAAAACGGGTGAATACCAATTTAAAAGTACCGATCCCGCATTTTCCCCTGTGAGTTCTATTGGTGTTATCCCCATTTCATTGGAAGCCTCTCTAGGCATGCGTGCTTACATCACCCCTGATCTCGGTGCCTTCGCTGAATTGGGTGTCGGCCACGGTTACCTTCAATTTGGGGTTGTGTATAAGCCTTTGGCTCAGACCCGGAATGATTAAGTTCTTTAAGAAATAAAAAAATCCCCTCCGAAATCGGAGGGGATTTTTTTTTGGATTTTTCCCTGGGCGTAATCGTCGCAGTTGCCCAAGTTAGTCCGGTTCGCAGTTTGTTAGGTTCAGCTTATCCCCTCGGAAAACGTCGCAGTGAGGGGTGCTATTTTTGAGAGCATGCTCTCTATGTTTTTAGTAGATCAATACTTTTTCGGTTGAAGAAGTTGTTCCATTAGTCATTTGAATAAAGTAAATTCCTTTTGCTTCGCTGCTCAAATCCAAGGTGCGTGTTTCATTACCCATTTGGTTGAACTGACGAACCAATTTACCTGTTACATCCAACACATGAATTTGAAGCGATTGGAATCCATTGTTTTTGATGGAAACTACTCCGTTGGAAGGATTTGGATAAATGGTTACACCCATTTGATCGGCAGGAACTTGGTTACTGCTCAACGAAGAGCGAAGGATAACACTGGAAGAATCGTTAGATGTGTTTACATCATTATTTACCAAGGTGAAGAAAGATGCAGTCATTGAAGGAGCCAAACGACCAGTTACGTTGCTTGCATTTACGGCTGTGCGGAAGGTGTAATGAATGGTATCTCCTTCGTTCACGTTGCGGTTCACTGTTTCAGTTGCGATGATGGCTCCGTCCAAGGCATACGCTACTTGAAATCCAGCTCCAATGGTAACGTTTCCGTTATTCTTGATCACCATGGTCACAAATTTATCATTCTGGTTGATCATGTCGTTGTTGCGAATTCCAATCAAACCGGT
>JAIYBD010000090.1 GCA_027488715.1 Bacteroidota bacterium
TAAAAAAGCCAAGAATTTGATTGTGGATGCCGAATAGTTCGCTCATTCCACAAATTTAATTTGTTCCTCGATTCTTTAACGAAAAATTTACCGAAGGATGAAGAAAAAATAAGGCGTAAAACCAAAAAATATTGGTGTGGTAAGGTGGCATAAAGATGGCGCCAAGCACCAAGGCGATTTGAAAACCAAGGAGTGACAGCGCCAACCACTCCCAAGGTTGCTTGTTGGAACGAAACAACCAAATTCCCAAAGCGACTATTCCTGCAACAAACCAAACGAACCCAAAAACAATCGTTAATCCTGTTAAAAAGAATCGAAAACCAAACTTGGATGGATTTTTTGGAAGAGCAGAATGATCCAAAACAGGATCCATCATACCGCCGGCGTTGAATGGCCGGGGCGCCAATCGAAATACGGCAACGCTGCCCATTTTTTTAACGAATTCGAATGGATGTGCCATGACCGAATCTTTCCACGCCATCTTCAAAACCGAATCGCCGGCATAGGAGAGGGTTCCTCCGAACGGACGGGCAATGGCCTGCATGGTCGAGTCTTCGTCAACCGGTTGAATTCCCCAAACGTTGTTATTCAATTGTCCCAATCCGCAGAAAAACGTATGCCCGGCATTGGTGGAAGTAAGCAAAAGGTGTCCGGTTCTTTGTTTGGAATAAATCATCCAAGGGAGCAAAAAAAGCAAGCTGATGAGAGGAATGGAAAAACCGATCGCTTTTTTGGTTTTCCACCACGAAAAAAGAGCCACCAGAGAAGTTGCTAAAAGGATGAAAAAGGTGTAATCACTTCGGAAATTGGAGGTGATGCCCAAGACTATTCCGGCACTCACCGCAAATTTCCAGTTTCCTCCTTTTAAAAAACGGAATAGGCAAAGGATACCGATGGAAATTCCCAGAGCACCGATGGAGTACGGCCAGAGGACAGCATGCATCAGGTGCCATGGCCAAGCGAAAAAGGTGAGCCAGCGAAAAGCATTTCGGGCTTTTTCGCGGTAACCCAAGGCCAACCACTGCTTGTCGAGCCAAATCAAAAACAAGAGGTTGGCCGATTGTTGAAGAAGAATGATCAACCATTTAGGCCAGGCGGTTGCTAAAACCAATCCGTAACCCCACATGGGAAAAGTGGTTTGTCCGGTGCGGAAGGGCGAGTCCAAATCCATACCACTTCGGAAGAAATGAGCAAAATCGATGTAATTGGGAATCAACCCCTGCATTTGAGTGGAATCGAAATTGAAGTAGCTCAGCAGGGCAAGTAGGGCAAGTAAGGCGGAAACCCAAACGCGTTGGGTGAGAACGGGCAGGGTGGGAAACTTCATCGTTTTCCGGGTTGTTTTTTGATAAAGATGGCCCCTCGGTCGTCTTTGATTCCGAGGACACGATCGCCATCGTCGTTGTAGCCATCAAATTTTCGGAAGATTTTCCCTTCCTTATATACCGATAAATCGATGAGGTGGTAGCTTCCTTGAAAATCAGCAATTCTGCAGTTTCTGCTGTTGGGCGTGGCAAAGTTGAACTTGTTTTCATCGGCTTTTTTGCCGGCCATCACGCATTCGCCCAACGGCTCGAGATCGTCAGGAGAAAGTCCGTCAAAGCCATCCGGCTTTCTCATTTTATCGGCATCGAAAAGGGAGTTGATGGTAAAAATTTCCATTTCATATCTTCCCTTTCCACTTTCGCTCAATTTTAAAAAGAACTGGGAGAATACCACATCGGGTTTGTTCACAAAACTCACTTGTTCGAAAAGCCAAGTAACCCCTTCTTCCTTTTGCTCTTTCCAAATTTCTTTCACTTCCAATTGATAATGGGGTAGAGTGGTGTCGGATTTCCATTGGGAGGTATTGGTAAAGGTGCCCGAGTACCAGGTGATAAATTCTTGCAGGACTTTGGAGGGCCCGGCGTGGGAGGTGGTTGCGATGAAAATGAAAAATAAGAAGATGAAAAAACGATTCATGAGTGCGATGAAAATTTGGTTGTGCAATTAACGAAAGAAACCGGAAAAATGAGGTATTTCCATTGGAAATCATCCTATTTTTTAGACGTTTTTTGATTTCTTTTTTGAAAGGTGGTGAAAAATTGAAGGATATGAATTAGATAAAAAAACATTGTGTAAAAATCTGAATTGTAATGAATAAGATAATTTTTAGGAAGTGTGAATAACTCGAATCGGATTGTGGATTTCAGAAAAACTTCATCCACCATCTTTGTTATCCCGAAAGGGAAAAAACACAAATACCTAAGCATATGTCGCACACCACCGAACCCATTCTCGTTGAAAATCCAGATCGATTTGTATTGTTCCCGATTCAGCATCATGATATTTGGCAATACTACAAAAAATCAGAGGCTAGTTTTTGGACGGCTGAAGAAATTGATTTGAATCAAGATTTGGTGGATTGGAATACGCGTTTGAACGACAACGAGCGTCACTTCATCAAACACGTTTTGGCCTTCTTCGCAGCTTCCGACGGTATTGTGAACGAAAACCTCGCCGAAAACTTTGTTCGCGAAGTGCAATACACTGAGGCCAAATTTTTCTACGGTTTCCAAATCATGATGGAAAACATCCACTCCGAGACCTACTCGTTGTTGATCGACACCTATATCAAGGATCCTCAAGAGAAAAATACCTTGTTCAAGGCCATTGAGACGTTGGATTGCGTGAGCAAAAAAGCCGATTGGGCCTTGAAATGGATCAAAAAAGCATCGTTCGCCGAGCGTCTCGTGGCTTTTGCCGCGGTTGAAGGGATCTTCTTTTCCGGTTCATTCTGCTCCATCTTCTGGTTGAAGAAACGTGGATTGATGCCCGGATTGAGCTTTTCCAACGAGTTGATTTCTCGCGACGAAGGATTGCACTGCGATTTTGCTTGCCATTTGTTCACGAAACACCTCCAAACCCGTCCGAGCCAAGACGTTGTTACGTCCATCATTACCGAAGCAGTTGAAATCGAGAAAGAATTCGTTTCCGATGCTTTGCCCGTACGTTTAATTGGCATGAATGCCGAATTGATGTGCCAATACATCGAATTCGTTGCCGATCGCCTTTTGGTTTCTTTGGGATGCAACAAGGTTTACAATGCCGTAAATCCGTTCGACTTTATGGAATTTATTTCCTTGGAGCGCAAAACCAATTTCTTCGAAAAGCGGGTTGCGGAATACAAAAAAGCCGGTGTAGGACAAGCTCCCGCCGAAAGAACCATTACTTTGAACGAAGACTTTTAATTCAAGAACATGTTTGTAGTTAAACGCGACGGGCGGAAAGAGCCGGTTCAATTCGACAAAATCACCGCACGAATCAGCAAACTTTGTTACAACCTCAACGAACGATTCGTTGATCCTGTTGAAGTTGCGAAAAAGGTGATTAATGGTTTATTTGATGGAGTAACCACCATTGAACTGGATAACTTAGCTGCAGAAACGGCCGCATCCTTAACCACCAAGCACCCCGATTATGCGGTGCTCGCTGCGCGGATTGCTGTTTCCAACCTCCACAAGGAAACAAAAAAGTCGTTCACCGAAACCATGCGCGACTTGCATGAGTACATCGATCCCCACACCGGTGAATCGGCCTCCCTTATTGCGAACGACGTGATGGAAATTATTGAGAAACACAGTGAGCAACTGGATTCTGCCATCATTTATCATCGCGACTACGATTACGATTATTTTGGATTTAAAACGTTGGAGCGCTCCTACCTTTTACGCATCAACGGCCGCGTGGTAGAACGTCCGCAACACATGATCATGCGCGTTTCGGTGGGTATTCACAAAACCGATATCGATTCGGTCATTGAAACCTACAATTTGATGAGTGAGCGTTGGTTTACCCACGCTACGCCCACCTTGTTCAACGCCGGAACACCCAAGCCTCAACTTTCCAGCTGCTTCTTGTTAACCATGCAAGAAGACAGCATCGATGGAATTTACGATACCTTGAAACAATGCGCTAAAATCTCTCAAAGTGCTGGCGGTATTGGATTGAGCATCCACAACATTCGCGCAACCGGTTCGTACATCAAAGGCACAAACGGTACGTCGAACGGGATTGTTCCCATGCTTCGGGTATTCAACGATACCGCTCGATACGTTGACCAAGGCGGCGGAAAGCGAAAAGGATCTTTCGCCATTTATTTGGAACCTTGGCATGCTGATGTCTTTTCTTTCTTGGATTTGAAGAAAAACCACGGAGCTGAAGAGATGCGTGCTCGCGACCTATTTTACGCTCTTTGGATTCCTGATTTGTTCATGAAGCGGGTAGAAGCCAACGAAAAATGGTCGCTATTCGATCCCAATGTAACTCCAGAATTGTACAATACCTGGGGCGATGAATTTGAGCAGCATTACTTGCGCTACGAAAACGAAGGCAAAGCTGTAAAAACCATCAATGCGCAAGAATTGTGGTTTGCCGTCCTCGAATCACAAATCGAAACGGGAACCCCCTACATGTTGTACAAAGATGCGGCAAACCGCAAATCCAACCAACAAAATTTAGGAACCATCCGTTCTTCTAACCTGTGTACAGAGATCTTAGAATATACCTCCAAAGATGAAGTGGCCGTTTGCAACCTGGCTTCCTTGGCGCTTCCGCGCTTCGTGACTGCCGATAAGCAATTCGATCACCAAAAATTGTACGACATTACTTACACCGTAACCAAGAACCTCAACAAGGTGATTGATGTGAATTACTACCCCGTTATTGAGGCACAGAATTCCAACTTCCGCCACCGTCCCATCGGTTTAGGTGTTCAAGGGTTGGCCGATGCCTTTATTTTGATGGGATTGCCTTTCGAATCCGAGGGGGCCGCTCAACTCAATGCCGAGATTTTTGAAACCATTTATTTCGCGGCCATGCAGTCATCCGTTGATTTGGCGAAGAAAGAAGGTCACTACGAATCATTCCCCGGTTCACCTTTGAGCAAAGGAATGTTTCAGTTCGATTTTTGGGAATCTCCCCGACTTTCGGGTCGTTGGAATTGGGACACTTTGCGCAAAGAAGTGATGGAATTTGGAGCGAGAAACTCCTTGTTGTTGGCTCCAATGCCCACGGCTTCTACTTCTCAAATTCTTGGAAACAACGAGTGCTTCGAACCCTACACCTCCAACGTGTACAGCCGAGGGGTTCTTTCCGGTGAATTTGCCATCGTAAACAAGCACTTATTGAACGAATTGGTTCGCTTGGATTTGTGGAATGATGACATGAAGAATCGCATTTTGGCTTCCAATGGTTCCGTTCAACACTTGGAAGAAATCCCTGAAGAGATTCGTGAAGTGTATAAAACAGCTTGGGAAATCAAACAAAAGTCCATTTTGGATATGGCCGCTGATCGCGGAGCATTTATCTGTCAGAGCCAATCCATGAACGTCTTCATGGCCGAGCCAACCTTCTCCAAATTGAGCTCAATGCATTTCTACGCTTGGAAGAAGGGATTGAAAACAGGAATGTATTATTTAAGAACGAAGCCAGCCGTCAATGCTATTCAGTTTACGGTGGATGCTCAAGCTGCCCAAAAATCGAATGCTTAAGCAACACTTTATGAAAATTTCAAGAGTCCTAATCTTCGGTTTAGGACTCTTTTTTTGTTGGGTTGCTCCGGCGCAGGATCGGGCAGTTCGATGGAAAGAGGTGGTCTTGGAGTTGGGGGTGTTAACCGAGGGAGATTCTGTTTCCGGAGCTTTCCCATTTCAGAATGGGTCCAATGGTCTGGTTATCTTAAAGAATCTTCAAACCACGTGTGGTTGTACTTCGGTTGATTTTATTTCGGGGAAAAAGATTGCCCCGCAACAATTCGATAGCTTAAGCTTTGTATTTCGGTCGGCGGGGCAAGTTGGGCATCTGCATAAATTGATGGTTTTAGAATACGAGGTCAACCAGCAAAGTTATTTTGATACGCTGATTCTGCACGGTGAAGTTCAGCCTCCAAAACCGGCCTATCGTTCCCTTTTTCCGTATAAAAATGAGCATTTATTGCTTTTAACCCCCTTGGTTGTTTTCGGAAATATTTCAGGCAAGGAAGTGGCGAAGGCGAAAATGACGTTGGGATTAGAAAACAGAAAAAAGGAGAAGATGGAAGTTCTACATCTTCCGAAGGGATTCAAATTGAAAAATAGGTGGGTAAAGGAACAGCAAGTGAATGTGCTGTGGTTGGAATTGAAGACCAAGAAGTTAAAGGAAACTGGATTTGTAGAAATCCCCTTTTTACTTCGAGGAAAAAACACGGGAGAAACTTTTGACCTGAAATTGAGTTATTATTTTGAGCGGAAACGATGATGAAAAATGTGATCACAACCACGTTTAATTTTGTTGTTTCTTAGTCGTTTAGCCGTTATTTTTGCAAAAAATTATATTCTATGCTTTTTCAATTGACCGAAGAACAAAAAATGATTCAACAGGCCATGCGTGATTTCGCGCAAACGGAATTGTTGCCCGGCGTTATCGAACGCGATACTCATCAAAAATTTCCCGCCGAGCAAATCAAGAAGTTGGGCGATTTGGGTATCATGGGCTTGATGGTTGATCCCAAGTACGATGGAGCAGGAATGGATACCATTTCCTACGTTTTAGCCATGGAGGAACTTTCCAAGGTAGATGCTTCCACTTCAGTTTGTGTATCGGTAAATAATTCTTTGGTGTGTTACGGATTGGAGAAGTTTGGAACGGAAGAGCAAAAAGAAAAATACCTAAAACCATTAGCTCGTGGAGAGAAAATCGGTGCCTTCTGCTTGTCGGAACCCGAAGCCGGGTCGGATGCGACCAGCCAAAAAACCACAGCCGTGGATATGGGTGATTATTATTTATTGAACGGAACAAAGAACTGGATTACCAATGGTTCTTCAGCTTCCATTTATTTGGTGATTGCTCAAACCAATCCAGAATTGGGTCACCGCGGCATCAACTGTTTGATCGTTGAACGCGATATGCCCGGATTTGTGGTGGGTACCAAGGAAGATAAGATGGGAATTCGCGGTAGTGATACCCACACCTTGTTGTTCAACGACGTTAAGGTGCCAAAATCCAACCGCATTGGTGAGGATGGATTCGGATTCAAATTTGCGATGCAAACCTTAGCGGGCGGCCGAATTGGTATCGCAGCACAAGCGTTGGGCATTGCATCCGGAGCCTTGGAATTGGCCATTTCCTATTCCAAACAGCGTAAAGCGTTCGGTACAGAAATTAAAAACCACCAAGCGATTCAATTTAAATTGGCCGATATGGCTACCGAAGTAGAGGCCGCCCGTTTGTTGTGTTTGAAAGCTGCGTGGACGAAAGACCAAGGTTTGGATTACAATTTGATTTCGGCTCAGGCGAAATTATACGCTTCTGAAATTGCACAGCGCGTAACCAATGAGGCGGTTCAAATTCACGGTGGGTACGGCTACGTGAAGGAATATCATGTTGAACGGATGATGCGTGACGCGAAAATTACGCAGATTTACGAAGGGACTTCCGAAGTGCAAAAAATTGTCATTTCACGCGAAGTATTAAAAGGTTAAGGTTTTTTTTCCTAAATTGAGTTCGCAAAAATTTTATCAATGACAAAATTATTTTTTACAACAGGTTTGGCACTTACGATGGGTTTGGCTTTCGTTGGTTGTTCCAAAGAAAATTCTTTGAACAAACGTTTGAATGGAAACTGGAATATCGATAAATTCGAGGGGAAAGCCATCATTACCAATCAGTTTGGCACCGATTCTGTAGAGTTGGGGTCCGATGGTGGAGAAGTAAAATTCGATGCTACAACAGGAAAAGGTTCTTTCAAATTGTACACCATTTTCCGCTATGCGGGTATTCCAGTACGAGATACCATGGATGCTACCATTACTTCATGGTCCAATGCCGAAGGCGTAAAAGTAACCATGAAAACATCGGTTAGTGGAGCTGCTCCATTAACATGGAACTGGGATGTGAATGTAAATCAAAAAGAATTTCAAAGCTGGGCAACCTCCAGCAATGTGTCAGCGTCTGTTTTAGGTGAATCCGCTTCTTGGCGCGTAACGAAATTTGAACTAACTAAAAAACCATAAATTATGAAAAAAGTATTTTTGTTCGGTGCAGTTGCACTATCAGTAAGCTTGGCTTCTTGTAACAAAGAGGAAAAGACCGAAAAGATTTTGAACGGTGATTGGGCTGTTTCTTCCTTGAACGGAACTGTTGCTATTTCGGATCAAGGACAAACAGAAACATTAACCTTGAAAAATGGTTCAGGTGATGTGACCTTAAA
>JAIYBD010000161.1 GCA_027488715.1 Bacteroidota bacterium
ATGAAAAAACTGCAAATCCTTGGATTTTTACTCTTTCTATTGCTCTCAAAACCCATTTTTTCCCAGTATCAGTTGGGTTTCTACAATTCAAATTTTGGGGGTGTATCCAGTATTCGCACCAATCCTGCAAATACAGCCGATAATCGCATGAAGTTCCAATTGAACCTCTTCAATGTAGGATTTAATTTCTCCAACAATTACCTCGTAACAGAAACTCCATATTCTTTTTATGAAATTGCCAAAGCTGGAATCAAGGACCCAACGGCCATTACCGATTCTTTCAATGGAGCTCCTGTTTGGCAAGATTCCTATTTGAAAGAAGTGCTTAACGGAAAAGATAAAACCGTGAATATCTCCAATGATATCATGGGTCCTGGCTTTTTTTTTTTTTTTTTTAAAAACTTTGGTTTGGCTTATTCCAACCGCATTAAAACCACCATTCAGTTGAATGGCATGAACGAATCCCTGGTTCGTTTGGCACGATATAGTTTAGACTTTCCGGATTTGAATAACAAATTCCACGCCGATGCCAAATTTGGTCTCATGATCAACAGCTACGCCGAAAATGCACTGTCGTTCGGTGGCGTTATTCTCAACAAAGAAAAACACTTTTTGAAAGGTGGAGTAACTGTAAAATCGCTCACCGGTATTTACAACATGTACATTCAAAACAAGGGAGTCAACATCAACTTCTATAATTCCGACTCTTTGGTTCTAACTCAAAATGAAATTTCCTACGGCTATGTAAAAGAACAATACTACGGCATTTTTGCTCCAACCGGCTCCAACCGAACCTTAGCGTTGGGTTTGGGTGAAACGTTGAAACGCCAATTGGGCGGTGGACTGGGTTTCGATTTCGGTGTTGTATATGAATTCCGTCCAAAATGGTCCGATTTCTATCAATCCATCGATAACGAAATGAAATGGAAGCGCGATCGAAATAAATACTTGTACAAAATTGGTGTTTCGTTGAACGATTTAGGATCGATCAACTACAGCAGTTCAGAATGGGTTCGCCAATATCAACTTCGTCTATTGGCCAATTCTGATACCGTAAAATGGGGCCAATTAGATACCTTGGGATTAACAACAACATCCAGCTTTTCCGGTGCCGTTGGAAAAATCATCAAACACACCGACAGCGCAACCAGCTATTCGGTTGGATTACCAACCACCTTCAACATCAACTTTGATTGGAGAATCAATCGCTTTTTTTACGTTTCCGGAAACTGGGTGCAAAGTCTTCGCAAAACCAATGCGATTGCCGTTCGCACCCCATCCATGTTGGCCATTAGCCCCCGCGTAGAATTCCGTCACTTGGAATTTGCCCTTCCCATGATGAGCGCATTCGACTATACCAAATTCCAAATTGGCGCATTCGCTCGTTTCGGACCCATTTTTATTGGTTCGGATAACATTGGAGGATTCTTCGGAAAAACCACCTTTAACGGAATCGATTTCTACGCCGGGGCAAGCATCCCCCTTTACCATAAGGCTTGGAAAGACAAGGATAAAGATGGAGTTTCCAATAAAATGGATAAATGCGACGGGGAAAAAGGACCATGGGAAACCAAAGGTTGTCCTGATAAAGACGGAGATAAAATTGTTGATAAAGACGATCAATGCCCCGATGTGGCCGGAATCAAAGAATTCAAGGGTTGCCCCGATACCGACAAGGATGGAATCACCGATAAAGAAGATGAGTGCCCAACAATAGCTGGAATCAAAGAATTCAAAGGTTGCCCTGATACCGATAAAGACGGAATCGCCGATAAAGAAGATAAATGCCCAACCGTAGCTGGAAAGTCTTTCTTAAATGGATGTCCTGATACCGATAATGATAGCATCGCCGATGCCGATGATAAATGTCCTACCGTTGCTGGATTGAAATCTTTGATGGGATGTCCCGACACCGATAAAGATGGAATCGCCGATGCGGAAGATGCCTGCCCAACCGAAGCTGGCACCGCCAAAACTAAGGGTTGCCCCGACACCGATAAAGACGGAATCGCCGATAAAGAAGATAAATGCCCAACCATCGCAGGTATCGCAGCTTTCAAAGGATGCAAAGACTCTGATTTGGATGGCATTGCCGACCCCGATGATAAATGCCCGAACGAGTATGGAACCAAAGAAAATAACGGATGCCCCTTGGTGGTTAAGAAAGATGTTGTTTCTGCCAACCTAGAAACGGAAGAACAAGAAATCTTGAAAAAGGCGTTTGAAACCCTAACGTTTGAAACAGGAAAGTCAGCCATTTCTGATCAATCTCGACCAGGCCTGGATTCTTTGGCCATGTTCCTTGTTTCTAAAACTCAATATTTCCTTCAAGTTTCCGGACACACCGATAATGAAGGTGGTGCTGCTAAAAACCAAGCCTTGAGTTTGAGTCGTGCAACGGAGGTTAAAAACTACCTCGTTTCAAAAGGGGTACCCGCCAGCCGCATTGTTGCCAAAGGTTTTGGATCATCAATTCCTGTTGCGCCCAATACCTCGGCCGAAAACAAAAGGAAAAACCGACGCGTGGAATTGAAGGTGTACAAACCTTAATTCTAATCATAAAAAAAGGAGGCATCTGCCTCCTTTTTTTATCGTGGGATATTCGATCCGTGGGGATCCTTATCCGGATGACCCAACTCCTTATCAAGTTCCTTCAGAAATTCGGCATGCAAATGATGTTCAATCGATTCGGCCATGGGGTGAAGCTCATCCTCGGTAACACCCAATTGATGGAGATAGCTTTCCCACAATCGGTGGGCTCGAATTAACGATTCAGCTTTAAGAATTCCCTCTTCACTCAACTTTTGAAGACCTATCACCTTCCATCCCTTTTTTTCTAATCGTTTCCAAGTCGTTTTCGAAGCATAAAATTGGTGTTCCGACCAATTTCCGTTACCATTCTTCTCCCCAAATTGGACTTTGTAAACTTCTTTCAATAAATCCTCGCATTGATGATCCTTCTGTCGAGACTTTTTTCTAAAAAATCGGATAACCAATCCTTTTTGAGGGGAAAAAAAGAGCGCCAACATATAGATTCCGCTGCCGGTTAACGTCATGGCTGGTCCTGGAGTTGTTTCCCAAACAATGGCCCAGATCATGCCTAAAAGGGCGGAAATTGCACCAATTACTCCCGAAATAACCAACATCCATGGCAATCGGTTCGTCAACAAATAGGCGGTAGATGCCGGAATAATTAACATGGCCACCACCAAAATAACGCCCACCGATTGCAAGGAAGAAACAACAGCCAAACTCAATAACAACATCAAAAAATAATGGATGAGGCCCGATGGAACCCCCAAGGTTCCTGATAAATTGGGTTGAAATGTGGAAATAAACAAGCTTTTGTAAAACAATCCAACCGAAGACAAAACAAAAAAGAGCATCAACCCCGTCAATAAGATATCCTGAGGGCCAATTCCCAAAAAAAAAAAAAAAAAAAAATCTTTCAAATCCAAATGAACCCCTTCTTTGCGGGTTAGGGCGCTAATGCCCATCACCCCCAACGCAAACATGGAGGTGAATACAATACCGATCGCAGCATCGTTTTTGGTTTTGGCATGTCGCTGTAAATACGTAATTAAAACGGCAGCTACCATCCCGGCAACCACGGAACCGGCAAAAAAAGCAAATGTTTGAGCCCCAGCGATAAGAAATCCCACGACCACACCCGGTAAAATAGCATGGGATAAGGCATCACCGATAAGCGACATGTTTCGAAGAACAATAAAACATCCCAAAACGCCGCACATGATGCCTACCATACACGAAGCCATCAATGCACGACCCACATAGGCGTATTCAAATAAATTTAAAAACTCGTTCATGACTTCATCAGTTGTTGTGCTTGGTGAAAATGGATTCCGGGAGCAGAAAAGGTTTTTTCGATGTTCTCAGTTGTAAAAGTATCCTCAACTGGGCCGCTGGCCACCAACCGTCGGTTCATCATAATGACATCATCAAAATATTGCTTTACTTTAGACAAATCGTGATGGATAACCAAAATTAGTTTTCCTCGTTGGGCCTCACCTCTCAAAACTTCCATAATTTTTGCTTCAGTCGTTGCGTCGATTCCCACAAATGGCTCATCCAAAATGATCATGGGAGCGTTTTGAACCAAGGCTCGAGCAACAAAACACCGCTGCTGTTGGCCTCCCGAAAGTTGGCCAATGGGCCGATTTCTCAACTCCCAAATCCCCAAACGATCCATTTGTATTTGTACCTCTTCTTGGGATACATTTCTTCGGTACTGACCCATGTTAACCACATCGAAAGCGGTAGCTGGAAAAGAAAGGTCGATTTCGTCTTTTTGCGGAACATAGGCTATTTCTCCTATTTGCTTGGATAGGGGTTGATTTTTCCACATGATGTTACCGGCTTCCAACGGTTGCTGCCCCAAAATGGCTTTCACCAACGTGCTTTTTCCCGAACCGTTGGGTCCCACCATGCCATAAATTTTACCCGATTTTAGGTTAACATGAAGGTGAGAAAAAACGGGAACTTGGTCGTATGTCACCGAAATATTCGAAATCTGAAGTTGGGCATGGGGATCAATTTCACTCACTATTTTTTTTCGAACCTTGGAACCCAACCAAATCCAAGAAGCTGCCAATAAAAGGCTTAAAATCACCAAAAAAATGGTAAATGATGGAGATACGCTGTTTTGTGCTCGCTGTTGATTGAGGCCCTCCACCAGCGTTTTTACGTCATGACGAATCATGTCAATGTAGGTTTCTGCCGATGAACCCTTCGGGCCCAAGCTATCCGCAAATAAATTTCCCCCAATTTTAACCCCTGCGTCTTTCGCAATTTGTTGCATCATTTTGGGATTGATGGTGCTTTCTACAAAAATGGCCGCTACCCCGGTTTGATCTATTCTTGAAATCATACGGTCCAAATCCTCAATACGAACATCGGCATCTGTTGATGTTCCTAAAATAGACTCTACCTGGATGCCGTACTCTTTTCCGAAATATCGAAACGCATCATGGGA
>JAIYBD010000214.1 GCA_027488715.1 Bacteroidota bacterium
AAGCAATGCTATAGAAATTGGGTTTTCTAACAAGGGCATTTCGTACCCTATGCGTGCTAGAGAAATGAGAAGATTCTCAGGAGTCATATTTCTCCAACAGTTTTATCAGAACGTCGAAATCCTTGGGATAAGGTGCTTCGAAAGAATACTCCTTTTTAAAGATGGAAAACTGAATACTTCGGGCGTGTAACGCAAATCGTTTGATCATAGGTTGCGATTCTTCGAACTTCCCGAAAGAGTATTTCCTTTTGATTTCATGAAGGTAAGGCGCTTCTCCTCCATAGGCAGGATCGTTAACGATGGGTGCATTTTGAGAAGCCAGGTGAACTCGAATTTGGTGGGTTCTTCCGGTTACGGGAAAACAGCCAACCAAGGTAAAATGACGGTAAAACTTCAAGGATTTTAAAATGGTAAATGCATCTTTCCCCGATTTGAAATCGATGCGCATCAGACCATCTTTGGCTGGGCCGATAGGAAGATCAACTTCCAATTCATCGAATCGATGAATTCCGCCCACCACGGCGTGATAAATTTTTCGAACGCGGCGTTTTTCAAACTCGATCGACACCTCTCGGTAGGTTTCTGGATCTTTGGCGGCCACCAAAATTCCCGATGTTTCCTTGTCGAGACGGTGACACAATTGTACTGTTGGGCAATATTCACGAGCAATGGAGAGAATACTGGCCGCCGTTCCTTGTCGCTCATCGAGTGAGCTCACAAAAGGTGGTTTATTGAAAATGAGTAAATGATCGTCTTCGTACAGTAAAATATCGCGAATGGAAATGGGTTTCAATTATTTCTTCTTTAAGGTAAATGCAAAAGTAGTTCCGATTCCTTTGGTCGAGCGAACCCAAACGGTTTGGTTGTGGGATTCAAAGATATGTTTTACGATAGAGAGCCCCAAACCGGTTCCTCCCGCATCCCGAGATCTTGCCTTATCTACCCGATAGAATCGTTCAAAGATGCGGGCATGGTGAATTTCATCAATTCCTTCCCCATCATCGGTAATTTCACACATGTAGTGGGTGTCCATGTCGTAAATTCCAACCAGTACATTTCCATTTTCCTTGCCGTATTTGATGGCATTTTCAACCAAATTCATCACGGCATGGTTGATGAGTTTTCGATCGGCGTACACCAAAAATGGGGGCTTTAATCCTTGTTTAAACTGAATAACGATACTTTTTTGTTCAGCCCTTTCGTGCAAATTATGGAAAACGTCCTCCATTAACTCGGCCAAATCAAACTTTTCCCATTTCAATTGCACGCTTCCCGATTCCAATTTGGAGATTTCCATCAAATCGTGAATAATGGCTTCCATCCTTTCGGTGTTTTCAATGGCTTTTTCGAGGAATTTTTCGGTCACCTTGGGGTCATCCAAACCCCGGTCGACGAGGGTTGAAAGGTATCCTTGAATATTGAATACCGGGGTTTTCAGTTCATGGGAAAGATTTCCAACAAACTCCTTCCGGTACTGTTCATTGGATTGGAGCTCTTGAATTTCTTTGGCTTTATTTTCGGCCCACTCTTCCACATCCTTACTCACCGCATCAATCACATCGTTGTTGTATTGAAAACGAAACTCGGTAAATTTACCCGCTTTGTGCCGGTTAATAATTTTGTAGATGACTTTAATTTTTCGGTAGATCAAAAAATTCAAAAAGTAAAAAAAGGTAGAAAAGCCCAGCAAAAAGGTAGCTACGATATAAATAATGGCATCGAACCAATGCACACCGGTGATGATGGAAAACAATAAATTGAACCCGGTCATGATCAAAGCCGAGTACAAACTGAGCACCTGTGGAGTTGGATTTTTCACCTGATTAAAATCAGTCCCAAAATTGCATAAAATTTGCGAAATTTGGGCATGCGAAAATCACTTCTTTTTGGAATCTTCTTCATGGCAACGGTGACCTCTTGTTTGGCTCAAGGCAGAACACCCAAAAAGAGGGAATCAACGCCTCGAAAAACCATCCTTTTGTCGGATGCCGTTTACCGAGATGCCATTCGTTCAGTTCAATTGTTTGCGAAAACCAATGAATTTCTAACCCCGGCCATCGCCTTAGGAACCGATGAAAAACTAACTTTAAAATTTGATGATTTGTCGGGAGGGTTTACGACCTATTCCTACACATTCATGCATTGCAATGCCGATTGGGAACAAAGTTCCATTTTTGAAAACCAATTCATGGACGGTTTTTTTCAAAATGAAATACAGAATTACAAGTATGCCGTCAATACCAAGCAAACGTATACGTCGTATTCCTTGGAGTTCCCCAATTCTTTCATCAAGTTTACCGCTTCTGGGAACTATGTTTTGTTCGTGTACGAAAACGGAAATAAGAATAAACCCATATTAACTCGTCGTTTCTTCGTTTATGAGCCACTTTCCTCCATCGAATCGGAAGTCCGCCGATCTTTTGCAGCTGGAAGCATTCAAACTAACCAGAGTTTGGATTTAAAAATTACTCCTTCACCAACTTTGAAAGTGTTCAATCCGCTTTCCGAATTTTTGCTTACCGTTCAACAAAATCGACGTTGGGACCAAGCTACGGCTGATATTTCACCCAACTTAATGGACCAAAAAACGCTATTATACACGTTTAACGACCGGCTCAATTTCCCAGCGATGAATGAATTCAGGCAATTCGACACCCGATCGCTGGGCATCAACAGTTTGAATGTTCGCAAGTTTTTGGTAGATACCGCCAATCAAATATTTCTGTACGATGATGCGAGCCGAGCAACTCAACCGTACAACAACTATTTCGACATCAACGGAAGTTTTGCTTGCGTACAGCGAGACGGACTGATCACCAGCCGTGATCCCGACTATACGTACGTACATTTCACTTTAAATACGCAAGGTCGGGTACCCGAAGGCGACGTTTATTTGATGGGAGCCCTAACCAATTGGCAATCCGATTCCACTAATTTAATGGAGTACAACGAAGGTTGCGCTTGTTATCAGAAAACTCTCTACCTGAAACAGGGCTATTACAATTACATGTATGGCATCAAAAAAACAAATGCTGCACTGGTCGACTTTTCTCCCATGGAGGGCTCGTTTCAAGGCACCGACAATGAGTACAACATCTTCGTTTATTTCCGATCTCAAATCGGTTTATATGATCGGCTGATTGGATTTAAAACCCTTTATTCCAACGGAAACCACTAATTTTCCCTTTATGCCCTTTCTTCACAACAAAGTTGACCGTAAGATCATGGAAGAACGATTGCTTCATGATCCCCGTCCTCGAACCACCATCTCCTTTTACAAATATCATCGAATCGACAATCCAGCAGATTTCAGGGATGCCTTGTTCATCGCTTTTGAAAAAATTGAAGTATTAGGAAGAATTTATGTGGCAACGGAAGGCATCAATGCTCAAATTTCCTTGCCCACCGAACGGTTGGAAGCATTCAAACAACTTCTTGCCACCCCTCCATTCAACTTTTTGGATGGAATTCGTTTGAATTATGCTATTGATGACGACGGAAAAAGTTTTGCTACGTTAAAAGTGAAGCATCGAGAAAAAATTGTTGCCGATGGATTGCCGGATGGAATGATTAACCCTGCCGATGCGGCAACCTATTTGAAAGCGGATGAATACAATCAATTGGTTGAAACGAATCCTGATGTGGTGGTTATCGATATGCGAAATGCCTATGAATATGAAGTTGGGCATTTCGAAGGCGCCCACAAAATTGATGTCGATACCTTTCGAGAGCAATTGCCCATGGCAGTGGAACAATTTCAGGAAGCCAAGGAAAAACCAGTGGTGATGTACTGCACTGGGGGAATACGATGCGAAAAGGCATCCGCTTATTTCAAACATCACGGTTTCAAAGAGGTTTACCACTTGGAAGGTGGAATCATTGAATACACCCGTCAAGCTAAAAACCTTGGCATCGACGTAAAATTTAAGGGGAAAAACTTCGTTTTTGACCGTCGATTAGGTGAAAAAATTACCGATGATGTCCTTGCTCAATGCCACCAATGTGGAACTCCTTTCGATCATCATGTAAATTGCGCCAATCAATATTGCCACACGTTATTCATCCAATGTCCGGATTGCGCCAACGAAATGGAAGGTTGTTGCTCCAAAGAGTGCCAAGAATTCCATAGGTTACCGAAGGAGCAACAAAAAGAACTCGGACATCAATTCAAGCCAGAGGGCTCAAAGTATTTGAAACGGAAGAAATTTAGAGATTAACGCTTTTCCCCACAAACTCCAATGATTTCTCGAGTCGTTGGGAAAAGCCAGAAGATGAGGAAATTGATGGGACGTTTTAAGAAATAACCCAAATTATTCCACGATGTACTGTAATTGATGTAGTGTTCTCCAACGATCGGCAAATTCATCCAATGGAAAAGCAATCTCAATTCCTTCATGGTGTATTCGTGGTGGTGCCCAGTAAACGGAATGGCAGAATCGTAAATGGACTGCAAATCGGTAATGGGTGAAACGCCCAACAAGAAGCGAACGCGTTTGTTGAGGTAGGCAATGTTGGGCACCTCGATGAACAATCGGGAGCCTTTGTTTAGAATTCCGTGAACATTATTCAGGAAGAATTTTAAGGAATGCGGGTAATGTTCCAAAACGGCCATGATGCAAACGAAATCGAATTTTTCGCTGGGTGCAAAGGTGTCTTCAAACGGATCCATATCTAAAATTCGAACACCTTTGCTTTCAATAAGTTGAAACAAGGGATCGAAACTTCCCGAGTAATACTTCTTGGCCTCGGTCATGGTTACTTGTAAACCCATTTCGGTAAGGGCCAAGGGAAGCACTCCCCAAAATCCACCCACATCACAAACGGTTTTCGCTCCATCGGGAAGATCTTGAATCAACTCGTAATAGCGCAAATTAGAGCGACGCAAGTAATTGATAAAATCGTAAGGTGCAGCCCAACCGCGGTTGTGTTTGGCAATTTCCTCCTGCATTTGGGCGCTCCAAAGCGGGGCAACTAAATCAACCTGTCGCTGATAAATGGCATCGAATTCCTGAAAAGAGATCTTCATTCAACAAAAATAAGAGGATAAAATAAAAAAGCCCCGAAAAATCGAGGCCTAAAAAAACTTTTGTCGAATTCGGGGCTTATCGGCCTACGTTAAATACTCGACTCACATT
>JAIYBD010000079.1 GCA_027488715.1 Bacteroidota bacterium
ATTGAGCGATTACAATCCCAACGAAGTTGTTGCGCAAGTAACTGCAGCCGTAGAAAATTATAAAAAGCCAGAATCGGTGAGTATTACCATGGGTGGAGAACAAGAACAACAAGCCGAAACGGCTGGTTTCTTGGGCAATGCCATGTTGATTTCTTTGGGATTGATTCTTCTGATTTTGGTGACACAGTTCAACTCCATTTCGAAGCCTATTTTAATTCTTTCTGAAATTCTCTTCTCCTTGATTGGGGTATTGTTAGGATTCTCCATTTTTGGAATGAACATCTCCATTGTCATGACCGGAATCGGAATTGTTGCCTTGGCTGGTATTGTGGTTCGTAACGGAATTCTTTTGGTGGAATTTACCGACTTATTGATGGAACAAGGCATGCCATTGAAGGAAGCCATTATCGAAGCCGGTAAAACCAGGATGACTCCCGTATTGCTTACGGCTACGGCTACCATGTTAGGTTTAGTACCCTTAGCGATCGGGTTTAATATCGACTTTTTGTCGCTGTTGGAGACAGGAAATCCCCACATCTTTTTCGGTGGTGATAGCGTTGCATTCTGGGGCCCCTTGAGCTGGACCATGATTTTCGGATTGTCGTTTGCAACCTTTCTGACTCTCATTCTCGTTCCATGCATGTACTATTTGAATGAAACAGGTAAAGCCCGTTTGTACGGATGGTTCGGTAAGAAATACGTTTCCAAACCCGAAAAGAAGTATTTGGAATCGCTAGAAGTTAATCATCAGTAATATTGATTAGTTGTTGTTTTGTGTTAACCCCGCCTCGGCGGGGTTTTTTTGTGTTTTTCTTGGTTGTCATGAACCTTGGTAACTAATTTTGGTTTCTACATTATGAGGTTTTTTCCATCCGAATCCCGTTCAAAATCCACCGCAAAACGAATCCTTATTCTTTACGTTTTTCTGGCGGTGGCATCCCTTTTCTATTTGTTCACTCATTTGAAGTTCAATTACGAATTGGAGAACTTCTTTCCTGAAGACAACGAAGTCATTCGTCAGTACAAAAAGCACCTCAATCAATTCGAGTCGGAACACGATCTGATTTTGGTTTCCGCCCAAGCGCCTTCCCATTTGTTTGATGCTGAATTTTTGGGCGGAATTTCAGCAGCTACCCAAAAAATCGAATCCGATTCTACCGTTACTGCCGTTGTTTCTCCTTTGAGAATTACCAAGTTTGCTAAGGCTTTCCCGGTTCCTCGGCCCATTCCGTTTTTTCACCCCAACCAACCCGAAAAATTTGGGGCCGATAGCGCTGTTTTGGCAACTACCCAACATCCGATCAAGGATTTTATTTCCATGGAGGCGAAGGCCATGTTGTTGGTGGTGAAAACAAAACCCGGATTGAATAATACGGCTTCTACGGCGGTTCTTCAACGGGTGGAGCAAGCGTTCAAGGAAGCTGGGATTACTCAAATTCGCACTGCGGGACGAATCAAAGGGCAGTCGTACATTGTTTCGAAAATGGAGAAGGAGTTTGTGGTTCTTTCGCTTATCACCATTGTTTCACTTTGCGTTTTCCTTTGGTTTACCTTCCGAAATATTTGGGGGGTTATTCTTCCAGCTGTTGTGGTGGCTTTAGGACTTTTGTTTACATTGGCGCTGATGTTGGCCACCCACGGAGGTATTGACCTTGTTTCCATCATTCTTCCTACGGTGCTATTTGTGGTGGGTGTTTCCGATAGCGTGCATCTGCTCAATCATTTTTACACCGAAATCAAGCACGGACGTTCCAACTATGACGCGATGAAATCGGCGTTTCAAGAAGTGGGCGTGGCTACTTTTTTAACGGCCATCACTTCGGCCATTGGTTTCTTTACGCTCATTACCGTAACGGTGAAACCGATTGCCTTTTTCGGAATTTTTGCCGCGATTGGAATCGTTTTGGTGTATTTTATCACCTTTTCATTTTTGGCGGCGGCCATTTATTTATTGCCAGTTCGCTTGCACGCCAAAACCGCTGAGATTGTTCCTCAATCGTTTTTGAGTCGACTGTTTGAAGGAGTTTTAAGATGGAGGTGGTCGTTGTTAGCCATCTTGGCGTTGATGGTTTATCCCATGATCAAGGGCATTCAGGCGATTGAGGTGAATAATTTCTTTACGGAAGAGTTGCGGCCGAACGACCCCCATAAAAAGGATTTCGATTTCTTTGGCCGCTATTTTCACGGTGTTCGTCCGTTTGAACTTACGGTAGAAGTAACCGATTCTCAGCAGTCGTTGCTGGATTCTTCCCATTTGCTGGCCATGAGAAAATTGGAAACGTATTTGGTGGATTCGTACGGGGTTGGAAGTTTGGTTTCACCATTGCAGCCGCTTCGTTTGGTTAATCAGATGAACCAAGGTGGAGCAGAAGCCGCCTTTTCATTGCCGCAAAATTCAGAATCGGAAAAAGCCGTGGTGGATTCGGTGCGGATGTTGAGCGAGGAGATGAACCGATTTATTCTGTCCAGCAACGAGCGCGTTGGTCGATTTTCGGGTAGGGTAGGGGATTTGGGAAGTGCCATCTTTTTGGAGAAGAACAAGGTGTTTGCGGATTTTTTAAATCGTGAAATTGAACCGTTGGGGGTAAAGGCCTCGTTGACCGGGATTTCCGAAATCATCGATTCCAACAACGAGTATTTGACCGATAATTTGATGGAGGGGTTGATTTACGAATTGCTGGCGATTGCCTTGTTGATGGGTTTGCTGTTCCGGAATTGGAGAATTACGTTGGTTAGTATTATTCCGAATGTTTTCCCTTTGCTTTTCATTGGCGCTTGCATGGGATGGTTTGGGGTTCACTTGAATTTGAGTAGCGCCATCATCTTCAACATTGCCTTTGGAATTACAGTCGACGATACTATCCATTTATTGGCGGGATACAAACTGGAACTGGCCAAAGGGAAGAGGGGGCGAGAGGCTTTGCGGGCGGCGTATCTGCACAGTGGGAAAGCGGTGTTTATGACTTCCATCATTCTGTGCAGTGGCTTTTTTGTGTTGATGATGAGTCAATTCAACGGCATTTACCACACCGGATTATTGGTGGGAATTACGTTGATTGTTGCCTTGATTTCAGATTTGGTTTTACTGCCTATTTTGCTGGGTGGGAAATCAGAGTGATTTGAGTTGATTTGAAGCTGAATTGAGATTCGTGTTTATTAAGGTGTTTCCCTGATTAGGGGCGAAAGGGAATATCAAATCCTATTTTAACTGAACAAATCGAAGGTCGGTCACCAATTTGATTCGCTTTTTTGATTTGCTTTTTTGAATCGTGATATTGGAAACGGTTGAAAC
>JAIYBD010000016.1 GCA_027488715.1 Bacteroidota bacterium
CTACACAATTGGTCGATACGTTTCCGCTTAATTTTTCCATTCAGCGAGAAGATACCTTACAAATTAGAAATACCGGCCGTCATTTGTTGGGCGTTTTGAATGATCCTCAATTCGGAAGAACATCAGCCCAATTTTGTACTCAACTCATTCCTTCAACTGCCTTAACTCCAAATTTTTCAAATCTAAAGATTGATTCAGCATTATTATCTTTTCCATTTTTAGGTTATTTCGGTGATACCAATTCGGTGATTCAGGTAACGGTTAAAGTGCTAGGGAAGCGGATTTATTCCGACTCAGTTTATTCGCAGTTTTCTGATTTTTCTACCCAAATCAATCGAGTAGGAGGGGGCACTTTCCGAAATATTCAGCCTTCGGTTTCAAAACAGTATCGTGAGCCTACTGGGTCTGGCGGAGATACATTGGTTACTAGAAATGCCATGTTACGCATTCCAATCGATACCAATTTGGCTAAATCTCTTCTTCTTTCTAATAAAACTAGCTCTTCGGCAGATTTTCTCAATTATTTCAACGGATTTTCCGTTGAAGCGAAATTGATTTCGGGAAATGGGTTAGTGATGTATTTGGCTCCCGCTTTATCACTTTCAGGTTTGAATATTTACTACCACGACGCAGGTTCTTTCAAACGATATGATTTCAATGTGAACTCTTCTTGTGCTTGGAAAAACACTTTTGACTACCAATATGGAAATTCTGAAGCCCAAAGAGCCATGATTTCTGGCCAAGTAGTTCAAGATAAATTATTCGTTGAAGGAATGGCCGGATTTAAAACCAAGGTAACCATTTCAAATTTACGAAGTATCCTTACCAACAAAGATATTGTAATTCAAAAAGCTTTTTTTGAGTTCCCTGTGCACCCATCCCAAACCAAAATTACCAATCAAATAACTCCCCGAATCGGAATGGTAGCGGTTGATTCCAATGGCAAAACGAGTCCAGTACCAGATCAGTTTTTCGATTATTTTGGTGGACAGTTCAACTCCAGCAAAAGTGTTTATGAAATCAACCTCACGCAGTATTTCCAAAAACTTATCTACCAATCGAACGATTATGGCTTTTATATTTTATCTTCGAATGGAATCCAAGACGGAACGCGGGTAGTATTGAATTCCAATAAAACCCTAACACCGCCAAAACTAACCATCATTTACACCAAAATACCATAACGTATGTGTGGAATTGTAGCTTACGTGGGAAAACAACAAGCTTCCCCAATCTTATTAAAAGGACTTCAACGACTTGAATATAGAGGGTACGATAGTGCCGGAATTTGTTTGATAAAAAACGACTCTTTTGTTGTTCACAAAACAGCAGGAAAAGTGTCTGACCTTCAAAGATTGGTCGATGCTGGGGTACATGAAGGTACCATTGGAATTGGACATACCCGTTGGGCAACCCACGGAGAACCCAACGACCGAAATGCTCACCCTCACGTTTCTTTTCATAAAAGATTGGTAATTGTTCACAACGGAATCATTGAGAACTTCAGTTCTCTCAAAGTACGTTTACAATCAAAGGGGATTCAATTTGTAAGCGATACCGACACGGAAGTATTGGTTAATTTCATCGAAGACATCATGTTGGAGGAGAATTTACCTTTTGATGAAGCCGTTCGAATCGCATTGAATGAAGTTCATGGTGCTTATGCCATTGTTGTGATGGATACTCAAGAGCCTCGAAAATTGGTTGCCGCAAGAAAAGGAAGTCCACTGGTTCTCGGAGTTGGTTTGGGTGAATATTTTTTCGCATCCGATGCATCTCCCATCATCGAGTATACCAAGAAAGTGGTTTACCTGAATGATTCTGAAATGGTGGTATGCGATGACAAAGGGTTTGTCGTAAAAACCATTCAAAATGAAGTGAAAACGGCAAAAATTCAAGAAATTGAAATGGAGCTGGAAGCCATCGAAAAAGGTGGATTCGATTCCTTTATGCTCAAAGAAATTTTTGAACAACCCAAGGCTATTACCGACTCTCTTCGTGGTCGTTTAGATTTGAATCGCGGAAATATTAAAATGGCAGGATTGGAAGAGTATCGTTCGAAATTCATCCATGCCAACCGAATTATAATTGTTGCTTGTGGAACTTCGTGGCATGCTGGATTGGTGGGTGAATACCTCATCGAAGAATTTGCACGAATTCCAGTGGAGGTAGAGTATGCATCAGAGTTCCGCTACCGCGATCCAGTGATTAATCAAAATGATGTGGTTATCGCCATCTCGCAATCGGGAGAAACGGCCGATACCCTAGCTGCTATCGATTTGGCAAAACAACGTGGGGCCACCATTTTCGGTATTTGTAATGTGATAGGAGCATCGATCCCTCGTGCAACTCACGCTGGGGCTTATACACATGCTGGTCCTGAAATTGGAGTTGCATCCACCAAAGCGTTTACAGCACAGGTGTCCTTGCTAACCATGATTGCCATTTGGTTGGGTCAGGAAAAAGGAAATTTATCTCAATCTGAATCCTTGTCTTTGATGACCGAATTGGAGCAAATTCCTTCCAAAATAGAAGAGTGTTTAAAAGTAAATTCCCTCGTTGAAGATATTTCAGCCAAAATCAAAGATTCGACCAATGCCCTTTACTTGGGAAGAGGTTATCTGTTCCCAGTAGCATTGGAAGGTGCATTGAAATTAAAAGAAATTTCGTACATCCACGCCGAAGGCTATCCTGCAGCTGAAATGAAGCACGGACCGATAGCCTTGATCGATGAAGCCATGCCTGTGATCGTTGTTGCGCCCAAAGGTGCTCAATACGATAAACTGGTTAGTAACATTCAAGAAGTTAAAGCCAGAAAAGGAAATGTCATTGCCATCGTCACCGAAGGCGATACGGAGGTAAAAGCCCTGGCCGATCATATCATCGAAATTCCTGATGCTCCCGATCCACTATTACCTTTGCTCACCGTGGTACCTTTGCAGCTTTTGTCGTATCATATTGCCGTGATGCGCGGTTGCAACGTAGATCAGCCCCGTAATTTGGCAAAATCTGTTACGGTGGAGTAAAGTCAATTGGTACGTAAATGCCATTTGGTAATTAAAATGCCATCATGGATTTTATGCTCTTTGATTAAAATTGATTGCTTCTTGCAACGTTGTTTTTTTTAAGATGTTAGGAGTTTTCTCAAGAATGATGGCATGAACAATTGGATTGAAACAAACCATGATCTAAGGAAAACTTTTGTTTTCAAAACATTCCAAGAAGCGATGGAGTGGATGGCGAAAGCAAGCGTTATCATTGAAAAGCTCAACCACCATCCAACCTGGACCAACGAGTACAACAAGGTGCATGTATGTTTAACGACGCACGATGCTGGAAATACCGTTACCGATAAAGATCGAGAACTGGCCCGAGCTTTGGATTTCATGGAAATCCATGATAGGGTAAAATGATAAAAAAAAACCGCCGAAAGGCGGTTTTTTCGCAAAGGTTATTTTCTAATTTTCTCAGACACATGAAAAAGACCAGCCATTCGCGTGGCAACCCCATTTTCTACCTGATCTAAAATAATGCTAAACGGCCCATCGGCAACGTCGGAACTCAATTCAACACCACGATTGATGGGGCCTGGGTGCATGATCACTAAATCTTTCCCCACTTTCTCCAATCGTTGACGATCAATTCCAAAGTACGTTCGGTATTCACGGAGAGAAGGGAAATAAGATACTTCCTGCCGCTCCAATTGAATACGTAGCACCATGGCAACATCGCACCAGGCCAAAGTTTCGTCAACGTTATGGCTAACTTCCACGCCTAAACTACGAATGTGTTTGGGGATCAGTGTTTTGGGTCCGCATACCACCACCTGAGCACCAAGTTTTTGAAGGCAGAAAATATTGGATAATGCTACACGGCTGTGAATAATATCGCCAATGATTCCCACTTTTACTCCTTCGAGGGTGCCAAATTTCTCGCGTATGGAATAGGCATCTAGAATGGCTTGAGTGGGGTGTTCATGGGCTCCATCACCGGCATTGATAATTCGGGCCTGAACTTCTTTAGCTAAAAAGTGGGCAGCACCGGGGTAGGAATGACGAATAACGACTACATCAACTTTCATGGCCAAAATATTATTCACTGTATCGACCAACGATTCTCCTTTTTTTACAGAAGAACTGGAAGATGAAAAGTTAATAACGTCGGCACTTAGTCGTTTCTCGGCTAATTCAAAGCTGAGTTTTGTTCGGGTGCTATTTTCGAAGAATAGATTGGCGATAGTAATATCGCGTAAGGAAGGAACTTTTTTAATGGGTCGATTGATGACCGCTTTAAATTCATCGGCGGTATGAAAGATGAGCTCTAAATCGGACCGTTGAAGCTCTTTAATGGAAATCAAATGATCGGTACTAAGCATCTAATTCAGGATTAAAAATATGCACTTCAGACTGGGGTTGCCAAACAACCTTCACTTTTTGCGAGCGTACGGTATCAACTTTCAGGCCGCAATAATCGGCCTCGATGGGAAATTGTCGCGATTTATTGCGGTCGATCAGAACCAGCAATTCTACCGATTCCGGGCGTCCGAAATCAATGAGGGCATCCAAGCCCGAGCGAATGGTTCGCCCGGTAAAAAGAACATCATCAATGAGAATGACTTTTTTCTCTTCAATCAAAAATGAAATGTCTGTTTTCGAAGGAATGAGTCCGCCCGAATGTTGGCGAAAATCGTCTCGATGGAACGTAACATCCAATTCTCCGTAAGGAAATGAATATCCGACTTTCGCTTGCAGTGCTTGGTGTAACTGACGAGCAAAGATGCTGCCTCTGGGTTGAAGGCCAATCAAAACCAAATTTTGGTAATTAGGATGGCGCTCCATGATTTGTGCAATCAATCGTTGAATAATCAGATTGATTTGGGTTTGGTTGAGAATGATTTTTGGATTCATGAATCAAATACAAACATAAAAAAAAACCTCTCGAAATTCGAGAGGTTTTTATCATTAAGCTTCTTCCGAATCTTCGGTATCAGCTTTTTTCTTACTTGCTTTTTTAGGAGCAGCTTTTTCTTCTTCATCGAATTGCGCTTTCAATGCAGAAAGTGCATCCAATTCGCCCATGGTTGAAGGACCAGAATCAGCAACGGTAGTTACTTTCTTCTTTTTCTTCAATTCATTTTTAGCTTCAGAGGAGTCAGAAGTTGAATCGGCTTTGGTCTCTTCCCAAGTACGGGCGTGAGATACCATGATTTTACGAGAATCTTTGTTGAACTCAATCACTTTGAAGTTAACTGTAGCACCGTTTTCAAGGCTATTTCCATCTTCCTGACGCAAATGTTTCTTTGGGCAGAAAGCTTCAAGGCCATGCGATAAAGCAACAACAGCTCCTTTATCTTCAACGCTGATCACTTTTCCTTCATGGGTGCTTCCTTCGTAGAAGATGGACTCATAAGTATCCCATGGATTTTCTTCCAATTGTTTGTGGCCTAAGCTCAAACGACGATTTTCAGTGTCGATTTCCAAAACAACCACTTCCAATTCAGCACCTTTTTTGGTGAACTCAGATGGGTGATTGATTTTCTTTGTCCAAGACAAATCAGAAACGTGAACCAAACCATCAACTCCTTCACCTAATTCAACGAACAAACCAAAGTTGGTTAAGTTACGAACAATTCCTTTGTGCTTAGAGTTTACTGGGAAGCGATCTGCAATATTGATCCATGGGTCAGCAGAAAGTTGCTTAATACCCAATGACATCTTACGCTCTTCGCGATCGATGGACAATACGACAGCTTCTACTTCATCGTTCACTTGGTGGAAGTCTTGTGGATTACGTAGGTGTTGGCTCCAGCTCATTTCTGAAACGTGGATCAAACCTTCGATTCCTGGCATGATTTCCAAGAAGGAACCGTAATCGGCAACGGTAACGATTTTACCTTTAACGATACTTCCTGCAGTTACATCTTCTGGAAGAGAGTTCCATGGATGTGGCTGCAATTGTTTCATACCAAGAGAGATACGCTTCTTGTCGTCATCAAAGTCAAGAACAACCACCTGGATGGTAGCGTCCAATGAAACCATATCGGATGGGTGGTTGATACGACCCCACGACATATCGGTGATGTGCAAAAGTCCATCTACGCCACCAAGATCGATGAATACACCGAAATCGGTCATGTTTTTCACAACGCCTTCGAGAACTTGGCCTTTTTCCAAACGAGAAATGATCTCCATTTTCTGAGCTTCCAAGTCGTTCTCGATCAATACTTTGTGAGAAACTACGGCATTGCGCAATACTTCATTCACTTTTACAACCTTGAATTCCATGGTCTTGCCCACGTATTGGTCGTAATCGCGAATGGGTTTGATATCGATTTGTGAACCAGGTAAGAAGGTTTCAATGCCTTCAACTTCCACAACCAAACCGCCTTTGGTACGTGTACGAACGCGACCAGTGATGATCTCGTCGTTCGCGTGGGCGTGCTTGATGCGCTCCCAAGATTTCAACAAGCGAGCATTTCGGCGTGATAATACCAAATGACCGTCTTTGTTTTCTGGAGAAATAATCAAAACATCAACGATTTCGCCGATTTTGATTTCCTCCATGTCGCGGAACTCATTCAATGGAATAAGACCGTCTGACTTGAATCCTACGTTAACAACGACATCGCGTTCGCCAACAGATACAATGGTTCCTGGAACAACTTCACCTGGATTAAGGGAAGTAACCGAACCTTCGTACATTTTTTCGAACTTCTCACGGTCATTTACCGAATAGTGATTCTGACCACGATAGTCGGAATCCCAATCGAAATCGCCTTGGGTAGGAGCTTGGAACTTGGGAGATTCCATTTTGAGGGGTTCCTTAACCTCAGAATGGGTGGAAGCAGTTGAAGCTTGTGCTTCAGTGGCATTGGAAACAACCTGTTCCAATTCCTTGTCGTTTTGATTTTCTACTGACATTCAGTAATAATTCCTTTCTTGCTTCATTAGAAGCGGTCGCAAAGATAGGAACTTATCCACATAAGTCCAACCCTTTTGGAAATAAAAAAAGCCCCAATATTTTGGGGCTTTTGTGCGATTAAGTTTTTGATCATCAAGGGAAAATTCCAAGTAATTCGTAGGAAGTCGCAATTTTTTTAACGGCAACCATAAATGCTGCTGTTCTTAAATCAGGACAACCTGGGGTGGATTTGTAGGTGTGACGAATTTCATGGTAAGCATTGATCATGGTTTCTTCTAAACCTGAATACACCAAATCTTTTTCTCCTGCCCCTTGAACGATGGTTTTGCGTTGAACCTCCGTAGCTTTTTTGCCCGTCATTTCTTCCACCATTTTAAGAATATCATGCGCGCTGTTTTCTTCGAAACGTTTGGTTAAACGACCGAAACGAACGTGGCTTAAGTTTTTCAACCATTCGAAATAAGAAACGGTTACCCCACCAGCATTCAAATACATGTCGGGAACCACGATGATTCCTTTTTGTGCAAGAATAGGTTCAGCATCAGCGGAAACTGGTCCATTGGCTGCTTCACCAATCATTTTTGCTTTGATTCTTCCAGCGTTTTCAGCGGTAATTTGGTTTTCCAACGCAGCTGGAATCAAAATATCACATTCCAATTCCAAAGCCGCACCTGAATTTTCCAAGTTGGTGGCTCCAGGGAAGTTCAATAAACTACCGGTTGCTTTTCGGTGCTGGAAAACAGCTTCGTAATCCAACCCATTTTCATTGTAAATGGCTCCTTCATACTCGGCAATGGCAATGATTTTGGCACCACCTTCAGCAAAAAACTTCGCTGTATGGTATCCAACGTTGCCCAATCCTTGAATAACGGTTGTTTTTCCTTCAATTCCTTTGGAAAGGCCAATGGCTTTCATGTCTTCTTCGAAGTTACAAACCTCACGCATTCCGTAAAATACGCCCAAACCGGTAGCTTCGGTACGACCTTGAATTCCTCCTTGGCCAACTGGCTTTCCGGTAACGCATCCAAGAGCATCCAATTCACCATCTTTGAAAGAAGAGTAAGTGTCAACAATCCAGCTCATTTCGCGTGGGCCAGTTCCGTAATCCGGAGCTGGAACGTCGATTCCGGGGCCGATGAAATTCTTTTTGATCAATTCCATGGCGTAACGACGGGTAACGCGTTCCAACATGGGAACTGAAGTTGTTCTTGAATTGATTTTTACTGCACCTTTAGCTCCGCCGAAAGGGACGTCAACAACCGCACACTTAAACGTCATGAGAGCTGCGAGAGCCATCACTTCATCTTGATCCACGTTGTCGGCATAGCGAATGCCTCCTTTGGTTGGAAGTTTATGGTGTGAGTGTTCAACTCGGTATGCTTCAATTAATTGAATCTTTCCTTCGTCGTCTTTAACGGGGAAAGACATTTTGTAAACGCTATTGCATTCTTTAATGGTAGCCATAAGGCCTTCTGAATAGGGGAGAAACTGAGTTGCTTTTTCAAAGTTTCTCATCACATCTTGGTAAAAGCTGTGTGCCATAAATGAATTATTTCTTTTCGAGTTTAGTTAATTTTCTGTCTAAGTACACCAAAAAGGCAACTAGGCCGGCAAAAATAATGAGAATCACTCCGATAACAACATATATTTTACCTTCTTTCCTAAATTGATCGGCCATTTGAGGTTGTTGGGCAAATGAATTTATCCAAGTGAACAAGGATAAAAACAACATTAGTAAGAAATTTTTAGTCATTTTGTTCATCATGAAAGCATTTTTTTTATTTCCAAAGCCTTGATGCGGAAATATTGATGGGTCATCCAAAGACCTAAGGCAAACCATCCAAAAATGGCGGGCCAGAATACCAATCTCATTCGGTTGTCAAGGTCGTATTTGTTAAAAGCTGGATTTCCTACCGCACCCGACCCCTGTCCACCAGGATGCAAAGAAAATTCTGCATTTCGAGGAATAATAAAAAGGAGTGGGATGAGGGAGAAAAAAGCTAAAATGTTATAAACTGCTGCAACTCGTGCTCGTTGTTGTTGTTCGGCGATGGCATTTCTTAAAACGAAATAAGCACCGTAAACCAAAATGGAGGCTAACGCACAAATTTGTTTGACGTCACCGGCCCACCAATTCCCCCAGGTATATTGCGCCCACAACATGCCGGTGGCAAATCCCAATACCCCAAACACTGTTGAGGTTAATGCAAAAGATTCAGCCAGTTGATCGGCCTCATGTTCACCTTTTAAAAGGTAGAAAACTGAAAAAAGAAAAGAGCAAAAAGCCAACAAAACCAATCCGAACCACATGGGTACGTGATAGTACAAATTTCGGATGGTCTCTTCCAAATTGGGTTTTGCAGGAACAGGCCCAATCAAACCCCATGTAAAGGCATAAACCAAAAAAATAACCGCAATCCAACGATAGGCTTGGTGCATTTTTTTAGCTCCTACCACTTTTTGTACAAACGATTTTGAATTCATATCCATTTAATCACGCCAAAGGTAAGGAAACAGCAAAAAAGAAAGTGCCCCCGTTAATAAAATAATGCCCGAAATTTGCCCAATTTCATGCATTGCCGTACTCCAAGGTAAACCATCCATGCCCATCTTTGAAATTTTGATCGCCAATAAGATGGTAGGAATCAAGACCGGAAAACTTAAAACAGCCATGACTGATGCTCCAGAACGTGCTTTATGACTAATCGCACTTAAAAAAGTAAGAGCAACGGCAAGCCCCGTATTTCCTAAAAAAATGCCTGTAAAAAATAGGTCATATTTCTGAACTGGGGATCCCAAAAGCAAACTGTAAAACCCTAAAAGAATCATCGATAAAAAGAGCGATAGCATCCAGTGATAAATAATTTTAGCGACAAGAACGCTCTTTCCGCTAAACATGGTATAGAAATAAGCCATTCCCGATTTACTTTCTCCTACAAAACTTTTTGTAATAGCGTTCACCGCAGTAAACAAACTGAGAATCCAGAAAAGGGACAACCAAACCATGGGTTTTACACTTCCGAAGGCCAAATAACACAAAAAAACTACCGTTAAACTGTACCAAAAAACACCTTGAATGGCATATTTCTGTCGCCATTCAACCGTCCATTCTTTGCGTAAAATCTGTTTAATTTCTTGAATCATGCTCTTTTCGAGGCCAAAAAACCTGCTTTGCCCGCTTTTTCCACCACAAGAAAAGTTACCATCAACTGATTCCCTTCCTGTTTGAACAACAACGGATCTTTGTGGATGGTTTGTCCCTCCGGTAGCTTTGATTGAATTTGTTCAAAGTTGATTTCATTGACACTCATCAAATCGGTGTCGAATTCCAAAGGTAGTTTTACAGTAATGGTTTTCATTGTCGTGCAAATTTTCACCAAGAATTTTCCAAATCCAAACGAATTCTCCATTTTTGAATGACTTCCTTTAGGACAGGAATAAACTCAGTAGGGATCTTCTCCCATGGGTGTTCATGAAATGGTGAAATATTTACTTCTAACCGTTGATTGCCATATTCAATCGAAGTAATCATGGAATGGCCTTCGGAATGGATTTTATGGCCACTCTTGGTAATACAAGTGAATGGTGGATTCCTTCCGAACCTCCATGCTTCACTTTCCAATTCAATTTTCTTAGCACTCCATTTCTGTGTATCTGGCATTCCCTCTACCGGTTCCATCGTTGCCCATTCCATCTCATAAATGGATTTTATGGCATGAAAAATATCTTCAGAGTTTTCAGGGAAAAGCCCGGTCGATTCCAAGTTCATCACCTTAGCACGCACCGAAGGTGAGGCCTTGCTTTCAATGTGATCCTGAACTTCCAGTGCGTTTTGCAAGGCCTGGAGATTGGTGTGGAACAACAGCGAACAGTGACTTATCATCCGTCCTCGACTAACCTTTTGGGCAGAACCTCCTACTTTTGAACCATTCACCATCAAAGAATTCCGTGGATTGGTGAATGCATCAAACCCTTTGGATTTCAGGAATTGAATGATGGGTGCGAAGAAAAAATCCCACTTTCCAACCCATTCGGTACGATGGGGGGTAATGAACGATAAATTTAGGCAGCCTAAATCGTGGTAAACCGTTCCACCTCCCGATGTTCTGCGAACGATGGGGAGATGATTTTCGTACAGATAAGGAAGATTTAACTCTTGAAAAAGGTTTTGATTTTTTCCAATAATGGCGCTAGGGGCATTGAAATATCCCAGAAAAACAGGGTGTTCCAATGTTTCTTCCATCCAAACGTTTTCCAATGCCAGATTATCCCATGGATTTACCGATGAAGAAAAATGGAATTTCCAGTTCATTGAGGTTGAAAATTCTGAATCACGTTCATCGCGAATTGGTGTTGTTCTTCCGAAACATCCAAATGATACACGAAACGTACATGCATTTTGCCGAAACCGGCGCATCGAATTCCGAGGGCAGCAAGCTGTTCGATTATTCCTGCGCCGTTTTGCGGAGCCATCACTTCAAAAATGATGATGTTGGTTTCGACCGGGTAGATCGATTGGATCCAAGAACAATTTTTTAAGGTCGCTTCCATTTCTTTTGCTCTTCGATGGTCATCGGCCAATCGGTCAACGTGATGATTTAATGCGTAAAGGGCCGCTGATGCCAAAATTCCACCTTGCCGCATCCCGCCACCAAGAACTTTTCTTACCCTTCGAGCTTCGTGAATAAAGGCGCGACTACCTACCAGAACGGATCCAACGGGAGCGCCCAATCCTTTTGAAAAACAAATCGAAATGCTATCGAATTCTTTGCCTAAATCTTGGGTAGAATATCCTTTTGCGAGGCAGGCGTTGAATACTCGGGCCCCATCCAAATGCAGAAAAAGTCCGTGTTTTTGAGTAATTGATCTGATTTTTTTGATTTCTTCCAAATCGTAACAACTTCCCCCACCCTTATTCATCGTATTTTCCAACGAAACAAGGCGGGTTCTGGGAAAGTGAACGTTTTCCGGGTTGATGTTTTCCTCCACGGCTTCGGCAGAAATTCGTCCCATATCTCCTTCCAACAAGCGCAGGGAAACAGAAGAAAGAAAGGCCGGACCTCCGCCCTCGTACAGGTAGATGTGTGAATTTTTATGGCAAATAACCTCTTCCCTTGGACGAGTATGAACCGCCAAAGCAATTTGGTTGGTCATGGTTCCCGACGGACAAAATAGTCCGGCCTCGTGGTTGAATCGATTTGCGGTTTCCATTTCCAATTCAGAAATAGAAGGGTCTTCGCCAAAAACATCGTCGCCCAAAGGCGCGTTGTACATGAAATCTTTCATGGCTTCCGTTGGTTGAGTAACGGTGTCACTTCTAAAATCAACTTGCATGATGCGAAAATAGGGCGAATTTTAGGGGTGAGAAGAATTAAATTTCAAAAATTTCAAGAAAGAATTGGAAAACGTTTTGAGGGATGGATTTTTTTCCGTTATATTTGCACTCCAATTGAAAAGCAACTATGGCTAATCATAAATCAGCGTTAAAGAGAATTCGTCAAAATGCGGTACGTCGTTTGCGTAATCGCTATCAGCACAAAACAACTCGTACCTTAATCAAGCGTTTGCGTTTGATGAAAGAAAAAGGTGCAGCAGTAGAGTTGTTGCCAACAGTAGTTTCGCACATCGATCGTTTGGCGAAGCGAAACATCATTCACAAGAACAAAGCGTCTAACTTGAAATCGAAGTTAGCAAAACACATCAACCGTTTGGGATAAAAACGGGAAACGTTTATAAACGTTTAAAATGGCTTGCCTCCGGCAGGCCATTTTTATTTTTGCAACATGAAAAAGAATGAAGAAACCTTTACCACCAAAGGCATGTTGCAAGCCAAACAAAAGTTTCAAACGTATGGAAGTCAGTATTTAACCGACGAAGAGTTACTGGAACTGATCATTTCCCCTTCATCCAAAGGACAAGAATCCAAAGTTTTAGCAAAATCTTTGATGGATTTGGCCGATGGTAACTTGAGCCAGTTGGCCAAACTGGATTATCTCGATTTTCAATCAGTTGAGGGGATTAACTTAAACACATCTTTGGCTCTTTCTGCCGGATTGGAGTTGGCCCGCCGGAGAATTCATGAGCCGGCACCTTCTGTGGTTATCCTCAATCATAGTGAAAAAGTCTTCCAGTATTTCAAAGGATATTTCCTTGATTTGGATCACGAAGAATTTATGGTGGCCATGGTCAATAACCGGAATGAATTGATTCATTTTGAACGTATCTCCATCGGAGGAATTACCAGCACCATCGTCGATGTTCGATTGATCATCCGAAAAACCATCATGCGAAAAGCATTGGGCTTTTTTTTAATGCACAACCACCCAAGTGGAAATACTTTGCCGAGTTCGGCCGACATTGACTTAACTAGAAAATTGAAAAGTGGTGCAGAACTTTTTGACATTGGATTGATCGATCATATTATCTTCGCAAATAACAGATACTATAGCTTTGTTGACGAAGGAAAAATTTAATCGAATTGGAAGCCTTTTTTTGGTGACATTTTTTTTGTCGGCCTTCCACTTTTCTATTGCCCAAACTCGGGTAGTAATTAAGTGTTTCCCCAATCCTGTATCTGAAAATAATATCAATCTTCAATTTTCAAAAGAAGGTAGAACCAGCGGTTCAGTGGAGATTTTCAATCTTTTAGGTCGACAAGTTTACAAAAAACGGATCGATACATCGATCGAAGTTTTAATTGTCCCGGTAGAAGATTTTCCGAAAGGGTTGTACATCGTGAAATATTTTGACGACAACAACATTGTCGCCGTCAAAACATTTCAGAAGATTTGATTACTTGAGGAATCCGAAATTTCTCGGCACAATGCCTGCCAATAAACTATCGGTTATCGTCGCATTTTGGTTCACCCGGTAAATCGTTCCACGCGAAGAGAAGTCTTTGGCATCGGAAATCCACCAATGCTGGTCGGTTTCATTGTAACCCATGCCGTAAATTCCGCTGATTCCAGGGTGGGAAAACCAAGCTGTTTCGGTAACTTGGGTAGATCCCGCCGCCATCAGCAATAATTTCCCATCTAACGCATAACCCAATTGATTGTTAGCATTTTTGCACAATAGGGTAGGGTGGTAAGTCATTTGAGAGAAGACCGATCGGCTGGTTTCGTTGCCAAATTCGAAGAAGTGAAGTGAGCCAGCCGTTTCTTTTCCCTTCCAGCTCGGATTCCCACCGCATAAAACTGCAAATTTGCTTCCGCCCAAAGCTACAACGCTGTTGGGATTCTGATTAACCTCCATGGTTTTCTCCAACGATTGGTTAGCGATGTTGATGTATGAAATGGTGCTGTCGCCACTGTTCACCACCGCTAAATGCGTACCATTAATGATCGCCATTTTACTGGGAGTTACCCCCACCGAAATTCGTTTCAAAATGGTTCCCGCATGGGGGTCAACGATCACAACATTTCCGCGATCTCCGTTGAAATTCACCCACTCCGTCACAAATAACTTTCCATCCCAGTAGAGAATTTCATCCGGTAAATTCAATCCGTATTGGGTTCCTTCCGATTCAAAGGTTTTTCGGTTAACGATTTCAATTTTATTGCTGTTGTTTACCACAATGAAAACCTGGTCGTTGCTGTACGCTACACTTTGAGCAATACTTCCAATGGGCCGATTATTCACCGAGTCGAAAACCTGATCCCAAAGTTCCTTGGTACTCGAATTGTAAAATTGGATGTTACCTGAACCGCCCGAAAAAAGGCCCTCGTTCACAATAATGACTCCTTGAGAATAATCACGATCATGACCAGAATGTCCACGATCACGGCATGCGAACATCGTTAATCCAACGAATACGCTAAAAATTATTTTCTTCATAAAAATTGGTATTGAATTTGAATTTGAGTTTGAAATCGGGGGGCAGGTAAAAATGGCATATACCACACCTGATTTCCCAATATATTCTGAATCCCTAATTTTCCGCTTAATCCTTTGGGCAATTTCTCACTGAAATCGATCCATAGATTAACTTGTCCTTGGTTGGGCAGCTGAACGGAAGCGTCGGTAGTAACATTGCGTTTTCCTTGAGCCACCATGCTCAATTCGCCCTTCAGCCCTTTCCAATTCGTAGCCCATTTCGATTGAATTTTCCAATCGGGTTGGTAAAGAAGAGGAATCCAAGCATTTTTCCATTGGCGTGGTTGCTGGTAAGTTCCATTGAATTCTCCTACAAATCGACCTAAATGAATTTGATTGATTTTCCATTCAAGGCCAATACTGCGGGATTGACCCACATTTTCAGCTTTCCAAAATCCGGCAGAGGTGGGAATCCACAGGATTTGATTGGATAGAAATGTGCTGAAAATGGTGGCTTCAAAATTTTTAACCACTCCTCCCCATTCAGCATTCCAACCTTCCTCAGGTTTTAACGAAGGATTTCCTCCCGGAACCCAAAACCAATCATTCAAGGTAGGAAAGCGAAAAACTTGTCCGATATGAATTTTGGTCGTTAGGTTAGCTACTTTTTTTTGAATAAATCCATCCAAAATCCAGGGTGAAAACGTTTGTTGGAATTGTTCTTTTCGAACGAGAAAATGGCCTTGAATGCTGGAATCCTCACTTTCAAAGTTCCATTTTCCTAGTGCATTCCATCTCAATCCATTGAAATCTTGGGTATAATAGGGAGAACGAGCCCAATACCCTTGCCAACCGTTTTCTAAAATGAATAAATGACGTCCTTTGTGAATTTTCCAACGCTGCTGGCTACCCAACCAACCGCAGTGATTGGTATCGTTGATTGAAATTTTCGCATCTTCGTATTGGTTCCATTCATAACTTCCAAACTCCTCCAGTTCCCATTGATGGTTATTTTTTCTCCAAATTTGCCCATCTTGAAAACGAATCATTTTATCGGTTTGTACCGCAGTTCCTTTTCCAGCAACAACAGAAATGGGTAAATGTCGACTGGCATTGGAGGCATGTAACCAACCTTGTTTTCCCCAACTCATTTGAAATGCCATTCGCTTCATTTGGGAATTTTCCAGTCGGTTGTTTGGGCTTAATCCTTTCAGTGATTTGGGAAGGGAGTAATTGAGTTGATTTTCTTCCTTGAAGAAGGCAAGATTTAAATTATTACCTATTGAAACTTTTGACCCTATGGCGTATGAGCTAAAACTTCCACCTTGTAGAAGGATTGAATTTCGTTTGGATCGATCCGGTTGGAGTTGAATATTTCCTCCAACGGCGCCACCTCCAAAGCTACCGCCAGAGCCACCCGGTTGAAGGTGAATGGCTCCTAAGAAGAAAGCCGGAATTAGATTCAAATCGAACACTCCATTGATGGGACTATTGATGGGTTGATTTCCTAAAAGGATTTGAGTCCCAACTCCGGGTAAACCCCTAAAAGATGCGGTTTGAAGGGCCATCGGTCCATAACCCCGAATGGTTGCCATGGAGTTCTGATCCAAAAGTGAAGCAGCCGAAAGGGCGTCCATGCTCAATGAGTTGGAGCGATCTAAGGTGGTTGCTGGTGCTGCGGTTGGATAGCTTTTAGGTTTCCGCCGAGTAATGATATCGGCAGGGGCAAGGGTGTCGATTTTCTGAGAGAAAACCGAAAGAAATCCCGAAGCGAAAATCGCCACGAGCAGGAGTTTTTTTAGCATGTTTTTTCGTTTGGGCATCTCAATCCACGAAGATGCAGGCCTCACATCGCTTTCGGCAGGTCTTCCGACTTTCCTCAGTATTTGTTCCCTTCCCATTCCGGTAGAACAGTGGTACGAACAAATCCTTTCGAGGATTACGGCAGCGGGACTGTTCAGGATTTTCACCTGATTCCCTTTTCATCCATGCTTCCATGGAACCGAAAACTGAAACAAAGATAATTTAAAATGAAGGAATTGAGCAAGATTTATTTCAACTTGACCAAGGTAATTCCATCCCCACCTCGGTCGGCGTGCTCGCTTTCGTATTTTTCTACGTTCGGGTGACGCCTTAATTGTTCACGCACCAATTTTCTCAAAATACCATCACCACGACCGTGTAAGATACTCAAATTACCTGCTCCCGTTAAAACACATCGGTCTAACCAGGCATCCAAGGCCTCAATAGCTTCCGGACCACGAAATCCACGTAAATCCAAGTTGGAACTCAATGTATCCATGGGATTGGTGATGGAAATGGTTACTTTTTGAATCGAATTTGATCCTTTCGGATTTTTAATGGGCACCAACAGTTGGGGATCAACCATCATCCGAATATCGTCGAACTCTACGAAAGCCCGTTTGTTCTTCAATTCTATGATGCGTCCTTTTCCTCCGGTGGGAAGGTATTTTACCCATCCGCCTATGGTAAGTTCCAAGGACGTTTCTTTTGGAGTAGGAGGGGGAGGTAATTTTTGAAGATCCTCCTTGATTTTTGATTTTTGAACCTCGAAGGATTGACGAATAATTTTTATTTTTTCTTTTTCTGCTCCAGTAGAAAGAATGTCCTGAACGGTTTTTTCGACTACTTTCTGAGCATCTTGAAGGATTTTTGCCGCCTCTTCCTTCGCTTTTCGAATGATTTCCTTTTCCGTTTGTTTTTGAATGATTTCTGCATTTTTGTTTTTAGAAATCAATTCCTCCAATAAATCATCTTTGATGGAATTGCCTTCGATCAAACGTTTCAATTCTTGTTCCCGCCTTTGTAAATCGATCATCAAAGAATCTACATCTTTTTGCTTTCGACCTGCCTTTGTTTCAGCCCTTTGAATGACCGATTTGTCGATCCCCATTTTTTGAGCAATTTCGAGGGCGTAGGAACTTCCTGGAATTCCTTGCTCAAATTGGAAGCGGGGCTCCAAAGTTTTCAAATTGAAACTCATTGAAGCGTTTTCAATGCCCGGATGTTCTGCAGCAAAGGTTTTTAAGTTGGAAAAGTGGGTATTGATCATTCCCCAACATTGAAGGGCGATAAGTTCCTCCAAAATAGCTTCGGCAATCGCTCCACCAAAGGTGGGATCTGTTCCCATCCCAAATTCATCGATGAGGATAAGTGTTTTATTATTCCCTTCCTCCATGAATTTTCGCATGGTAGCCAAATGAGCAGAATAAGTCGATAATTCATTTGATACCGACTGATTGTCGCCCAAATCCACAAAGAATTGCTCGAACCATTTCAGGTGAGTGCCCGATTTTGCGGGGATGGGAAGTCCCGACTGGGCCATCAATTGAATCAATCCCAAGGTTTTTAAGGCGACCGATTTTCCTCCCGCATTGGGTCCGGAAACCAGAATAAGTGATTTCCCCGGCTGGGTTTTCAAGGAGAGTGGAATGGTAGGCCTGTGCCGCTTTTGATTTTGAATGAAAAGAACAGGATTAGTGGCTTCAATCAACTCAAATCCTTCTTCCGAAAACGAAGGAATGATGGTTTCCAAATCACCCATGGCAGCCGTAACCGATCGGAAAAAGTCCAATAGGGTAAATAATTTGAAGGACTGTTGAAACAGTTGAATTTTGGATCGAATTTCCTGACTCAGTTTGGCGAGGATGATTCGCTTTTCTCGTTCCATTTCATACTCGATGTTTTTAAGTTCATTGTTCAACTCAAAAACCTCATTGGGTTCGAGATAAATGGTTTTTCCTGTTGCCGATTCATCGTGAATGACGCCTGGAAATTTTCGTTTATGTTCAACCAGAAGCGGCATGACCATACGACCATTTCGAATGGTGATGGACGGCTCGGAGGTGTAGTTGTTCTCCTTGGCAATTTTGAATAATTGATTGAGGCGACTTCGCGTTTCATCTTCTTTAACCAAGTGTCGTTGGTTCGCCTTCTTCAACTCAGAAGATGCATCGGGTTTAATTTTTCCTTCTTTGGAAATGCATCGATCGATTTCTTTCAACCAAATCAAATCGAAATGGAAGGAGGATAAAAATTGATTCAAGTGGTTAAATCCGGCCTCTTGTTTATCCAAAAACTTTTTGAATTTGACCAAGTTACGGGCCGATTTTGCGATGAGGTAAATATCGTATTCGCCTAAAATGAAGCCTTCGATGGCTGCTTCTTTGAGGATGGGATTTAAATCGGGGGTTTCTTCAAAGAAAATATCGCCACCCGATGCTAAAAGGGTTCGCAATTCTTCAATGCAATTCATTTGATGAATGGCGTCTTCCTTTGATTCCAATAGGGGGAGTTCTAAAGCAAAATTTCGGGAGGCTACACCGCGTCCGTAATGAGAAATATGTGCTTTTAAGGCAGAAAAATCGAGTTTATCGATTAAGTATTCGGGATATAGTTTCACGGAGCTTGGTGGAATCAGACAAAGGTGTTGTTGGGGTTGGAATCTGCGATTTATTTTGATTAATCATGGAATCCAATTTCAAAACAATGCCTTGAAGAATTTGTTCATAGGCTTTTGGATTCGCTTTTTGGTAATAATCCATGGTTTTAAAAAAGGCCGCAGAGTCGGTTTGGTGTTTTTTGAAAACGGAAAGGAAAATTTGTTTCTTTTCGGTTGGATTGAATTGATGAAATTGATAAACGATATCAGCGTTTTTAACCGATTCAGCCAAATGAAGGTCGAGTAGGGTGGCCGCAAATTTTTCTTGGCTGATTGCAGGTTTCAATTCGGCGTAGGGTGGTGATTCGCAACCGAACAAAATCAAGATCAGCGCAATTTTCGTGTATTTTTGCATCAAAAAATATCCATGAACCCAACAAAGGTAAGGAGCATCATTGAAAGTTTGGAAGAGAATCGAGTAACCTTAGTTGCCGTTACCAAACTTCATACTGTGGAGGAAATTCAGCCACTTTATGATCTTGGAATACGGAACTTCGGAGAAAATCGGGTTCAAGAACTTCTCGAAAAGGTGGCTCACTTTCCTGGAGTGGCATGGCATCTCATTGGCCACCTTCAACGCAACAAAGTTAAATACATCGCCCCCTTTATTTCGTGCATTCACTCCATTGATTCGGAAGATTTACTTGCAGAAATCAATCGGCAAGCAGAAAAAAATGGACGTCTAATCGATGGATTATTGCAGGTTCATGTGGCTCAGGAAGCGTCGAAATTTGGTTTTCCAGCTTCTACCTTTTTGCAACAAATTCGCGAAATCGATTTTCAGAAATATCCGCATGTTCGTATTCGCGGGGTCATGGGCATGGCTTCGATGGTCACAGATCAAAACCAAATTCGAGCTGAATTTCAACAGATCAAATCATTTTTTGATGCATTGAAATCAGATTTTCCTGTTCATTTCGATACCGTTTCTATGGGGATGTCGGGAGATTTTGATCTCGCTATTAAGGAAGGCTCGACCTTGGTTCGGTTGGGAAGTATTTTGTTTGAAGCCTAAACTTTTTTGATTTTAAACCGTTAGAAATCGGTAATCGTTTTTACTTTTGCACTACTCTGGGGTGCTTCATTTTCCATCAAGGCGCCAAAATGGAAAATGTTGCTGAGAACAAACCCAAGAAGTCTCTTTTAAGTGAGGCTTCGGTACCTGATCCAGGTAATGCTGGCGGAGGGACTGAGGGAACTAATCGGTGGTTCGATACCCCATCGTACCGCTACAGTTTCTAACTTAAATTTGAAAAAATGAAAAAAATTTGGTTCGGGATGCTCCTTTTACTCCCAACCCTGGCTTTCAGCCAATTCAAAATTACCGGCAATGTAGGAACTTTGGAAGAACATAGCCGGATGATTGAAAATGCTCTCGTTCAGGAAAACGGGAATCTCTCAAACACCGTAAAAACCAATGAAAATGGATATTTTGAAATCAATGTATCCTCACTTCCTTCTAAACTGAAGTTTTCAAGGATTGGTTTTCAAACCTATCTGCTTGAAATCAGAGAAGGTGGAAACATTTCGGTCGGTTTGGCCTATCAACCTTTAGAAACCGAGGAAGTTCTCATCACGGCAGGAATCAATGTGAGAAAAAATACTCCCGTTGCGGTTACAAATCTGACTTCCAAAGACATTCAACCCCTCAACCTTGGGCAGGATATTCCCTTTCTACTTCGATTTACCCCCTCGGTGGTGGTCACCTCCGACAATGGAACGGGTATTGGTTACACCGGAATGCGCATTCGTGGCTCCGATGCCACCCGCGTGAATGTTGCGATCAACGGAGTACCATTGAACGATCCAGAAAGTCAAGGAGTGTTTTGGGTGAATATGCCCGATTTTGCCAGTTCGCTTTCCAATGTTCAGATTCAACGTGGGGTAGGGACTTCAGTGAATGGCGCTGGTGCCTTTGGAGGAACCGTAAACCTTCGAACAGATCAACCCAACCATTTGAACTATGCTGAGTATAGCATTTCTGGAGGTTCTTTCGGTACGCTAAAAAACACCTTGAAATTCAACGTTAAAACCAATAGTTTGCGTTGGAATTTGGAAGGTAGGGTAAGCGATATTCGATCAGAAGGCTACATCGACCGAGCTTCTTCTCGCTTACAAAGTTATTATTTTGCTGCTACGCGCTCGGGTTCAAAATCGGTGCTCAAAATTATGCAGTTTTCAGGGAAAGAAAGAACGTACCAAAGCTGGTACGGTACTCCGGAATCTCGGGTGAAAAATGACTCTTTGGGAATGATTGCCTATGCTGACCGGAATTATTTGTCGGACAAAGACCGAAGTAATTTGTTGAACTCGGGTAGAACGTACAATTATTACACCTACCAAAATGAAGTGGATCAATATCAGCAAGATCATGCTCAAATTCATTACGGTTACCGTTTTCATTCCAAAATGAGTTTTCAAACGGCCCTACATTTTACCCATGGAGCTGGTTTTTTTGAGCAATTTAGGGCGCAAGACGATTTTTCAAATTATCAATTGAATCCCCTCATTGTTGGGAACGATACCATTACAGAGGGCGATTTTATTCGTCGCCGTTGGTTGAAAAACTACTTTGGTGGATTAACATTTTCGTTGGATAAAACCTCTACTTTATTCGGCAAGGAATTTCATGGAATTTTGGGAGGTGCTGTTAATTCTTATACGGGAAACCATTTTGGTGAAATCATTTGGGCTGAATGGGCTTCGGTGGCACCTTTGGGAAAGGAGTATTATCGTTCTCGGGCAAGAAAAGTAGATGCCAATCTCTATTACAAGGCCGAGCATCAAATCACGCAAAAATGGAATACTTGGTTGGACGTTCAGGTTCGACGGGTGCTATACACGGGAACAGGAATCGATAATACCTTGTTACCGGCCGTATTCCAAGGCGATTATTTGTTCGTTAACCCCAAGGCCGGATTAAATTATCAGCTTTCCAAGAACCAACGATTGTTTGCATCAGCAGCTGTTGGACAGAAGGAGCCTATTCGTTCTGATTTTGTTGATAACGCTTCAGGAACAGTTCCTAATCCCGAAAAAATGCTCGATTTGGAGTTGGGATATTCCAAAAGAACTCAGAAATGGATGGTGGAAGCCAATGCGTATTGGATGATTTATCGAGATCAGTTGGTGTTAACCGGTGCGTTGAATGATGTGGGTGCACCTTTAAGAATCAATGTTCCTGAATCATTTCGCCGAGGCCTTGAAATTCAAGCTGGTTGGAGCATCATTCCTAACAAATTGGAAATCATAGGAAATGTTACCCTAAGTCAGAATAAAATTCCGCATTTTACCGAGTTGGTTTTTAATTACGATAACATGGCCTACGATTCTACCAAGCATCATCATACCGACATTGCTTTTTCTCCAGCCATGGTTGGAAGTGCTCAATTGGCATGGTCGCCCATCAAAAACCTAAAATGTGTTTGGATGAGTCAACGCGTTGGGAAACAGTACTTAGACAATACCTCCAATGAAAATCGAAAACTAGATGCTTATTGGGTGAATGATTTGCGCTTTGAGTATCAACTTCATCGCGGAAATGACTTGAATGTTCGATTGAATGCGTTGGTGAATAATGTATTGGACGCCAGGTATTCTTCCAATGGTTACACATTTTCTTATATAGCAGGAAGCCGGGTTACCGAGAATTTCTTTTATCCGCAAGCGGGAAGGAATTTCCTGGTTGGAGTGACGTTTGGATTTTGATAAAGATGATTTAATGGTAGGATCGAAAACAAGACATGAACCTACCGTAAATTTATTTCTTCCACTTTAAGGAGCGGAATCTTAAAAGGATTTACTTGAGTTTTTCGTTTCGTCTAGCAATAGATTTTTTTTAAATGGAATTGACTTAACTGTTTAATAAACTTTAACTTAACTCAGGGCCGCCCTTCGGTAAACTCAGGGAGCCGTTGCCCTAAAAAAAAAAATTTTCCATGGGGGATAAATCCCCTTCCCCCACCGAGAGCAATTTACGGCTTTTTTCGGAGTTAGTCGTATCA